>QCUM01000003.1 GCA_003210735.1 Synechococcus sp. AG-679-D13 | reverse complement strand
TCAGGGCCGTTGTGCGCCCCTTCTCCTGGGGGCGCTGCTCCAGCCAGAGCAGCCAAACCACTCCGCCTGGTCCCGCCAGCAACTGCGGCTCTTTCAAGCCAGGCAGTGTTCCAACGGCATGCGATGCAGGTAGAGGTGTTGCGCTCATGGCGGCTGAATCAGGCCGCTTAGCATGCTGATGCAACGCAACGTTGGTCTTGGCGGGAAGCTTCGCTCAGCTGGCACGGGCGGCCGACAAGTCGAGGCCCACGATGTTGGTGCCCAAAACCGCACTGGAGACCCCTCCTCTGGAGATCCACAAGCTGGGTGCCGATGTTCTGCGCCAACCGGCCCGCCGGATTGGCAAGGTCACGGAGCAGACTCGGGACATAGCCCGCGACATGCTTCGCAGCATGTACACGGCCAAAGGCATTGGTCTGGCTGCTCCCCAGGTTGGTATTCACCAGCAGCTGCTGGTGATCGATCTGGATCTGGAGAACCCCACATCGCCTCCGTTGGTGTTCATCAACCCTGAGATCACCGCCACCGGTGCCGGCATCGATACCTACGAGGAGGGCTGCCTGAGCATTCCCGGTGTTTATCTCGATGTGGTGCGCCCGACCGCCATCGAGGTGAGCTTCCGCGATGAAATGGGTCGCCCCCGCAAAATGAAGGCGGATGGGCTGATGTCACGCTGCATCCAGCACGAGATGGATCACCTCAACGGGGTGCTTTTTGTTGATCGGGTGACGGACGAAGCCGGACTGCTGAAGGAACTGAAGGAGAATGGCTTCCAGCGCCAGCACGTCCAGAGCGTGTCCTGAAGTCATGCCGATGAAACCCCTGGCCGGGTTGTTCCTGGCCATCGCCTGTGTCCTTGGCATCGCCACGACCGGTTGTGTTTTTGAGCTGGCCTATGGCGACCCCGACTTGGGGGTGACCACCACCAGCTGGATCCTTGGGCTCGCTGCTCCAGGAACCGTCGGCAGCTTGCTGGTGGCGATTCGCCTGAACAAACCGGCCTGATGGCCCATGACGGGTTTGACCGTCACTTTTACGATTCACACATCTCAGCGATCGGCCGTGATCTCTCGCTTTCTGCCAGCAGCTGCAGGACTGGCCCTGTCCATGGTCTTCCTCCCCTCCGCCCGGGCCGAAGGATCACTGTTCAATGCTGTTTCTGTTGACCTCTCCAAGTTTGTTCTTGTCTCCGCTCCGATTGGAACCGGTGAACGCTCTCAGCTGAACATCTACGAACAGCGCTCTGACAAGCGGCCTTGTTTTTCAGTCAGTGGCAGCACCCCTGCGGTGGTGGATCCGTTGTTGTCCAGTTTCGATTTCAGTGGGATCTGCAACCGCTACATCGATGGCAACGGTTACTCCCTGCGAATAGGGGGAAATGACCTCGGCACCCGCTACCGACTCACCGTTGTGAACACCGGCAGAGATATGGAATTGCGTGCCTCGCCCAGTCGGGACCGGTCTCAGCCATCGTTTGTGATCGCCACCACAGGCGGAGCTGGACGAGGCTTTCTGCAACTCAAGTTTCAGCCTGGCTGGACCTTGAAACGCCGTGCGTATGGCACAAAGAATCTCGGGCATATGTACATCTATCGGGATGCCGCCACCGCTGCGCAGTAGGTCCCCGAAAGGAGGCTTCGTTTCTGGGGACGTAGCCCACAACGGGTCAGCCATGACTGATCACGTCGTGCTTTCAAGCTGCAGCAAGTCGGCACAGCGGAAGCCGCTGGCTTCCGCAACAGCGTCGACACTCACATGATCTGTGTCGTTGAGATCCGCCACGGTGCGCGCCACCCGTAACAGTCGAATCCCGCTGCGGGTGGACAGTCTTCGCCGAGCAACCAGCCGCTCCCAGAGTTGAAGCGCAGATGCCTCAAACCGCCCGTGGTTGCCCAAGCCGTTGGCGGTGAGATCTCGGTTACAAACCCCCTCCGGATTTCGCTCAGTCATCCGCTGTCGCGCTGCGGTGATGTTGCGCGGCTCAAGCCAGGCGTCCTGCGTTGCTGTTGCCTTTCGGTTCAGGCACCCCCGGATTGCGGTTGCCGAGCGTCGCTCCAGCCGTAGCTGCAGATCCAGCCGGTCCAGCAACGGTCCAGACAATTTCTGCCAGTAACGCTGGCGTTGACTGCGGCTGCAACGACAGCCATGGGCGCGATCTCCATGCCAGCCGCAGGGGCAGGGGTTAGTGGCTGCCACCAGGGTGATCTCAGCAGGGAAACTGGTTTTCAGCCGTGCCCGGCTGAGGCGGTACACCCCCTCCTCCAGGGGTTGCCGAAGCTGGTCCAGCACGGCTCGCTGGAATTCAGCCAGCTCATCGAGAAAAAGCACGCCGCCGTGGGCCAGGCTGAGTTCACCCGGTCGGGGGTTGTGTCCGCCACCGAGCAGGGCGGCCGCTGAGCAGCTGTGGTGTGGGGCCCTGAAGGGACGTTTTCTGAGCGGTTCCAACGGGTCCTGCTGTTCACCGGCCACAGAACGGATACGGGCGATGGTCAGGGCTTCCTCCGGTCCCAGGGGTGGGAGCAACTGCGGGAGTTGATGGGCCAGCCGGCTCTTGCCGCAGCCCGGTGGCCCGACCAGCAGGAGGTGATGCCCCCCTGCAGCGGCAAGGGCAAGGGCGCGACCGGCCTGCCCCGAGGCGTCGATCGGCTCGGTTGGCAGGGGGACTGAACTCGGCCTGCTTCGGCAGATCCTGAGACATGGGCGGGTGCCGTTGAGCTGCTCGAACAGTTGCTTGAGGTTGGGTGCGGTGCGCACCGTCAGGCCATCAATCAGAGCGGCTTCGTCGGCGTTGTCCGGCGGCACCACCAAGGCTTCAGCCCCGTGGCGAAATGCCTGCTCCGCCATCGCCAGGACGCCCCGACAGGTGCGAAGGCTGCCATCGAGCCCCAGTTCCCCGGCGCACCAGATGCCATTGAGGCGGGGGCGGTCCAGTTGGCCGCTTGCGACCAGCAGGGCCAGGGCAATGGGCAGGTCGAAGGCAGGACCCTCCTTGCGCAGGTCCGCTGGGGCCAGGTTGACCACCACCCGCACCAGCGGGCCTCGAAAGCCGCTGTTGCGCAGTGCGGAGCGCACCCGTTCCCTCGATTCCTGAATGGCCTTGTCCGGCAGGCCAACCAGCTGAATGCCGGGCAGACCTGGGGCCAGGTCGACTTCAACAATGACGGGCCGAGCCTCCAGGCCCTGCAGCGCTGCGCTGCGACAACGTGCCAGCATCCGATCAACAAAGTGTGCAGGCGGTTCATGCCCCACCTGTCTCACTGCAATGCGCTTCACCACCACGCTGGCCATGGCGAATGACACGATTTTCGGGAAAATCCTCAACGGTGAAATTCCCTGCGATGAGGTCTACAGCGATGACCTCTGCCTTGCCTTTCGAGACATCGCTCCCACAGCTCCTGTGCACGTGCTGGTGATTCCTCGACAGCCGATTGAAAGTCTCCGCAGTGCAGCAGCAAGTGATCAAACCCTGTTGGGGCATCTGCTGCTGGTGGCCGCGAGGGTGGCCAAGCAGGAGGGCCTCACGGATTTCCGTACGGTGGTCAACAGCGGTGAAGCCGCCGGGCAGACGGTGTTTCACCTGCATGTGCATGTGATCGGCGGTCGCCCCCTCGCCTGGCCCCCTGGCTGAAGGTGCCGGCGAAGAGTGAATGGGGCAGCCAGACTGATCAAAGTTCAGCAGCGGCATGACCAACCAGCTTCAGAACCTGCGCGATCAGGCCGCCAAGCTGCGTCGTCTTGCGCAGCCCTATTTCTTTCCCTACACCGAAGACAACGGCTGGCAGTTCATCGGACTTCTGGTGAGTCTGCTGTTCTGTGTCGCAGGGATTGTGCTTTTCCTCGTGACCGGCCTGATCAATGGCCTGTCATGGCTGCTGCCGGAATTGACCGGCCAATACCTCGGTGGCGTGCAGTCGTCCCTGGCCATGATCTGGTCCCGGGGCTGGGGAGCAGGAATCAGTGCTCTTTTCGTCGTGGGGGCTGTGGTGTTTGCCTCAGTCCGGTCCCAGCTACGGCACCGGCGATGGTTGCCTTGGCTGTTTCTCGGTCTCATCATCCTGATGCTGCTGAGTGTGAACGGCATCAATGCCGGAATCACATTCCTCGCAAGAGATCTCACCAATGCGCTGATTTCAAGGGATGCTGATGCGTCCTATCGGAACCTCTGGGTGTACGGCGCCTGTTTCGCGGTGGCCCTGCCGATTCGGAGCCTGCAGCTTTATTTCACTCAAAAATTGGGTCTATTCTGGCGGGAGTGGTTGTCCCTGAGTCTGGTGGATGACTACCTCACAGATCGGGCGTATTACATCCTCAATCCCAACGATGAAGCTGCCACCAATGTTGATAATCCTGATCAGCGGATTTCAGAGGACGTACGCGATTTCACAGCTCAAGCGCTTGGATTTGCGCTCAATATTTTTGATTCGATACTGACTTTCTCCCTCAATATTCTTATTCTTTATTCGGTAAGCGAGGGGCTTACATTCGCGCTTTTGGCCTACGCATCAGCGATATCGATTCTGATGATCGTTGCCGGGCGGAAGTTGGTTCGTCTGAACAATTTCCAGTTGCGTTTCGAGGCTGATTTCCGCTATGGCCTTGTTCGAGTTAGAGATAACGCCGAATCGATCGCTTTCTATGCAGGGGAAAAGCAGGAAGCGAAGGAGGTGACGCGACGCTTGGCCAGTGTTGTTGAAAACTTCAACCTGTTGATTGTCTGGGAGGTGTTGTTGCGTGTGCTCCAGCGTTCCAGTATTTATGCCAGTAATTTTATTCCCTATCTCATTCTTGCTACGCCAATCCTGGCGGGAGAGATGGATTACGGCAGCTTCGCTCAGGCGAACGTTGCTTACAACCTTGTTGAAGGATCGCTGTTTTTCATTATCTACAACATCGAGGCTTTAGCTCGTTTCTCGGCTTCGATTAACAGGCTTGAAGGATTTCAATCGAACATTTTGACTCTGGATCCAGAGGAATGGAGTGATTTTGTCCCCAGCATTGCTCCTTCCGAACGCTTGGCGCTGCAAGGGGTCACGGTTAGGACACCGCGCACAGACAACGTGCTGGTGCGCGACCTCAGCTTTTCGCTTCAGGCCTCCGAAGGGTTGCTGGTCGTTGGTCCCTCCGGCTGTGGCAAGACGTCATTACTTCGGGTTGTGAGTGGGTTATGGGGGTCGCCGACCGGCACGGTGTATTCACCGGGGCAGGGTGACCTTCTCTTCATTCCTCAGAAGCCCTACATGGCCCTTGGTTCACTTCGCGAGCAGCTTTGTTATCCCCTTGATCAGGCTCGTTTCAGTGATGAACAGCTGAGGGCCGTCCTTGATCAGGTGATGTTGGGCAAGTTGATGCAGCGTTATCCCGATCTCGATATCAAACAAGACTGGCCGCGGCTTCTTTCCCTGGGTGAGCAACAGCGGTTGGCGTTTGCGCGGTTGCTGCTCAATTCTCCAAAGGTGGTGGTGCTTGATGAAGCGACCAGTGCCTTGGATGTGGAAACGGAGTCCCGTCTCTACGCATTGCTGCGAGACCGAGAAGTGTCCTTTATCAGCGTTGGCCACAGGCCGACCCTGAAAGACTTCCATGACACGGTTCTGGAGTTGAGTGGCGACTGTGACTGGCGTCTTATGCCGGCGACCAGCTATGACTTCGAGCGTTCCTGATCCGGTCGGATGAGCTCATCCAACGAGACCCCTGCAGACGCGTCGATTCCGACCACATCGGCCACCACAACAGATATTCCAGCCTTCGGCTGGAGTGGTTACGCCGAGCGGGTGAATGGGCGCTTCGCCATGGTTGGCTTCGCTGCTGTCTTGCTGACGGAGGCGCTCAGTGGCGATACCTTCCTCCATTGGGCAGGATTTGTGTCCTGATTTGGCTTCAGGGCAGCCGGATCAAATCAATGTCCCAGCGCCCGCCTCGACTCACCTGGACTGCCAGGCGTCGTCCATTGCCGTTGAGGCTCACCGCTCGCGGCACACCGGGTGGTTCCAGCGGTAAGCGTTGCAGGGTTCCAACGCTGCGCCGATAGAGCACGAGTTCGGTGCGCTCCTCTCTCTGCTGCACCACCGCCAGGCGTTCGCCGTCAGCGCTGAGACTGACGCTGATCGGCAGTGCATCGGCCCTATTGAGGCCGGGCAAAGGCACAGGGCGTCGGCTGTTGAGGGCGATCAGCTCCACCCTTTCGCGGCCGCCCCGCTGGCTCAGGCTCACGAGCCAGCGTTGACTCAGCACCGGCTCTCTGCGACCGCTGACGCTCTGGCGCAAAAGGCCATTGAGTTCCGGGATCGGTTTCGGACGGGGCCCCGCACACCCTTGAATCGCGAATGGCAGCACCATCAGCGCGAAGAGGTGTCTCATGGACTTTCCTCGATGGCTGGTGTGGTCAGTGCCGCCCCTGCGGCGCGGTCCGGCTCCAGCATCTCGCTGAGGTCGAGAACTTCCACGCGCCATTGCCCCTGATCAGCTACCTGCAGGGCCAGTTTTCGTGCGTCTGGTGCCAGGCTTAAACGGATCGGATCCCGTCCCCCAGGCAGGGGAAGCGGATGCAGTCGTCCATTGAGACGGTCAAGAACGATCGCGAGCCGCCGCTGGCCCCTCTGGGTGATCAGAGCCAGGTAGCGGCCGTTCCAGCTCAGCGATGGGGAGCTGTGGGGTTGATGGCGGCGGAGTTGCGGCACGGGTTGGATGCTGCCGTTCTCATTCCGTAGCAGCACCGTGGGGCGTCCCCTCAGCTCGCTGATCATTGCCAGGAGGCGACCATCACCACTGAGGGCCGGATCCTGCTGACTGCGGTTGAGCCAGGCGTCCCCAGCCCGTTCGACCCGACCAGCGCAGCCCAGCAGGCTGGCGGCCAGCAGTATCAGCAGAAGGGGCGTTCGAAAACGGTTCAGTCGTCGAAACGGGAGCTGTTATCCCGAGGACGTGGACTGGTGCTGCTGCGGGAGCTGCGCGGTGCCGGACGACTGCTGGTGTCAGCGCGGCTTGAGTCCGGACGGCTTGAGTCGGGACGGGCGCTGTTGGTGCGGCTGCTGGTTGGTGCGCGTCTGGCACTGAAGGCTGCCTCCTCAGCATCGGGGCGCGACGGACGGGCGGCTGTGGCACCACGATCTGTGGCGGGGGAATCTGCGCCAACGGCAGAGCTTCGGCCTACAGGTCGGCTGCCACGACGCTGGTCGTTTCGATCGCTGCGGCGGTCTCCGAAGTCGGCTCGGCGCTCCTCGCGGGCTTCGCCAGCACGGAAGCGAGCCATCCTGCGGGATCGATCGTCCTCCGGGTTGCCCCAATTTTGTTGTGGCTCATCGTCCGGACGGGTGCGACGACTTGCGGCCTGCTCCGGGATGGCTGCGCGTGAGGTGCGTCTGGGGCGGTACAGATCCTCCTGCGGCGAATCTTCAAAGCTGTCTTCCCGGCCGTTGAAGCGTCTTCGCAGCGGCTGAGGTTCGTCGAAACGCTCATATCCCTCGTCCCATCCCCCTCGCATCCCAGGCGATGGACCATCGCGGCTTGGAGCCGGCTCATCATCGAAATAGGCCGAACGGCGAGCCTGCTCCGTTGCCACACCCCTCAGCCTCACGCTTTCGTAGGCGAAGAAAACGGTTGTCCCAGCTAACAGGAACTGTCCGAACTGGAGAATTGGATCCAGACGCCAGCCCTGGAAGAACAGGATGCCGCCGCAGAGCAGACCAATGGCTGCAAAAAAGACGTCGTAATCGCGTGCCAACGCTGGTTTGAACGAGCGCATGAAGTAGAGCAGCGCTCCGCCAACGGCCAGCACGATCCCAACGATGCTGGCCCAATTAAGACTGGCGTTAACCAATGCAGCGCCTGCAAGTGACTCTCAGTTTACGAGCGGCGCCAGTGGGTTCAGAGCTTGCGGTCAACTTGGTCGGTCTGGCTGACCAGAACCAGAGCGATGGTGGCGGGAACCACGATGATCAGACCACCCCAGAAGAGGCTGCTTAGAAAATTGGAAAGGGAGGGGGTCATGGCTGGTGCCGTCCTGTCAAAGCCGGAGTGATCCTAAGGATCGAAGCCCGCTTTCTACGATGCTGATGCCAATGCTTTGAGCTTTGTGACGCCTCTGCTGCTTCAGCTGTTACCCGCCATTCATCTGGCCCTGGGACTGCTGCTGGCAGCGTTGACGCTGGCCTTTCTCCTGCGCATCGTGCTCACCTGGTACCCACAGGTGGATCTGAACCGCGGCGCTTGGCCGTTGATCGCCTGGCCAACGGAGCCCTTCTTGGCCGCCACCCGCAAGGTGGTTTCACCGATCGGGGGTGTCGACGTCACCCCGGTGATCTGGGTTGGTCTGCTCAGCCTGGTGCGTGAATTGCTCGTGGGTCAGCAGGGACTGCTGTCGCAGGTTCTGATGCGGGCTGAAACGCTTAGTTGAGCATTTCCTGTTCCACAAATTTTGTGTGGACGTCGCCGTTGATGAATTCCGGTCGGTCCAGCAGGGCCAGGTGAAAGTCAACTGTGGTGGGGATTCCGGTGATGGCACATTCGTTGAGTGCCCGCTTCATCCGGGTGAGGGCCATCTCACGGTTTCGTCCCCAAACGATCAATTTCCCGATCAATGAGTCGTAGAAGGGGGGGATGTCGTAACCGGTGTACACGTGGCTGTCGACGCGAACGCCAGGCCCCCCAGGCGGTAACCAGCCGGTGATCCTTCCCGGCGCCGGTCGGAAATTGTGGCTCGCGTCCTCAGCATTGATTCGGCATTCGATCGCATGGCCGGAGAGATTGATCTCCTCCTGGCTGACGCTGATCGGCTCACCACCGGCGATCCGCAGCTGTTCGGCAATCAGGTCGATTCCCGTGACCATTTCGGTCACAGGGTGCTCCACCTGAATCCGGGTGTTCATTTCCATGAAATAGAAGCCCCCGCTCCGGTCCAGCAGAAACTCAACCGTTCCAGCGCCTTCGTAATTGATGCTGCGGGCTGCCGCTACGGCGGCATCGCCCATTCGTCGACGCAGTTCGGGGTCCAGTGCAGGGCTGGGTGCTTCCTCCAGCAGCTTCTGATGGCGGCGCTGAATCGAGCAATCCCGCTCCCCCAGATGCACCACGTTGCCGTGGCGATCTGCCAGCACCTGCACCTCCACATGACGCGGCCTGTCGATGAATTTCTCCATGTACAGGCCAGGGTTGCCGAAGGCGGCCTCTGCTTCCCCCTGGGCTGCCTTGTACAGACTCGTCAGCTGCTCCGGACTGGGCACAAGGCGCATGCCCCGGCCGCCACCGCCCGCGGTGGCCTTGATCATCACCGGGTAACCCATCTCTTCGGCCAGGACCGCGGCTTCCTGGGGGTTGGACAGCAGTCCTTCACTTCCTGGAACGGTGGGTACTCCAACCGATTGCATCGTGGACTTGGCCGTGGATTTGTCCCCCATCGAGCGGATGGCATGGGGCGATGGCCCAATGAAGGTCAACCCATGGTCCCGGCACATCTCAGCGAATTTGTCGTTTTCCGCCAGAAATCCGTACCCGGGGTGGATCGCATCCACACCCCGTGATGTGGCCGCCGCAAGGATGTTGGGAACGTTGAGGTAGCTCTTGCTGCTGAGAGCGTCGCCGACGCAAACGGCCTCGTCAGCAAGCTGGACGTGCAGAGCGTCCTTGTCGACCGTGCTGTAAACAGCCACCGTTTCGATGCCCAGTTCCCTGCAGCTGCGCAGGATCCGCAGGGCGATTTCGCCGCGGTTGGCGATCAGCACTTTGCCGATGGACATCCCGCAACATCTCAGGCCTGACAAGGGATCGTATCAGCGGCAACCGGCTGCCCCAGCGGAGGTGTGACCTGCCTGCCGGTATGATGCTCAACTGATGAAGCCCGAGGGGCGGAATCGACCACGCGGATGTGGTGGAATTGGTAGACACGCACGTTTGAGGGGCGTGTGGCTTCGGCCTTGCGAGTTCAAGTCTCGCCATCCGCATTTTTTTTTTGGCACGTCCTGCTGTTCACGATCCCGGACCTGCCGTTGTTCTTGTCTCCAACGGTCCAGGCGAGCTGAGCACCTGGGTTCGGCCGCTGGCAGAACGTCTCCACGCAATCCTGCCCCTGCGCCCTCGCCTGGCCGATACGGCGGGTTCATTGCAGCTGGTGCTGGTTCCCTGCCCCAATGCCACAGGCCAGGAGCATGTCGCTGCAGCCCCTTGGGGGCTTTTTGAGCGCATTACACCCGCGATTCGTTTCTGGGATCTGCTGTTGCGACCGCAGCGTTATGGCCCCTGGCCACGGCGGGGGGTCGTGGTGTTTCTGGGTGGGGATCAGTTCTGGACGGTTCTGCTGTCAGCTCGCCTCGGCTATCGCCACATCACGTATGCCGAGTGGGTGGCGCGCTGGCCTGGCTGGAATGACCGGGTGGCGGCGATGTCGGACGCTGTCCGCCAGCAGCTGCCCTCTCGCTTTCAACAACGCTGCCACGTGGTTGGAGACCTGATGGCGGATCTTTCCGCCTTCGCACGCACGGCTGCCCCTTTGCCGGAGGGTGAATGGATTGGGCTGCTGCCAGGGTCCAAGCCAGCCAAGCTCAGTGTGGGGATGCCATTCCTGCTGGAGACGGCCGATCGCCTGGCCCGGTTGCGGCCTAACAGCCGCTTTTTATTGCCGATCGCGCCGACAACCAGCGAAGAGGAGTTGATTCGGTTCGCTGGCGAGTCCAATCCGATCGCCCGTTCTTACGGTGCAGCCGTGAGGCAGTGCCGCGATGGCCTGCTGGTGACGCAAGCGGGTACAACGATTCGTCTGCTGAAAGAGCATCCGGCCCATGGGCCGTTGAGTCAGTGCGCTCTGGCCCTCACCACGGTGGGGGCGAACACCGCCGAGCTCGGTGCTCTCGGGGTGCCCATGATCGTGATCGTGCCCACGCAGCACCTGGCGGTGATGCAGGCCTGGGACGGTGCGATCGGCCTGTTGGCACGCCTTCCTCTGCTGCGGCGACTCGTTGGCGGGTTGCTGTCGTTATGGCGTTTACGCAACAACGGCTTGATGGCCTGGCCGAATATTTCCGCCGGTCGGGTGGTGGTGCCCGAACGGGTTGGTGAGATCACTCCGCAGCAGATCGCCGAGGAAGCTGCTGACTGGCTGGCCGCACCGGAACGGTTGCAGGGACAGCGGGATGATCTGCAGGCTCTGCGAGGACAGCCAGGAGCTGTGGCGGCCCTGGCTGAGGAAGTGCGGCAACTCCTCCCCCGCCAGCTTGAATCTGCTTAGGGTTTGGACAGATTTTGATCATTTGATGCCCGAGCGGATTGAGCGTTCCCAGGCGGAGTGGATGCAGTCGCTTTCCCCGGAGCAGTTTCAGGTGGCCCGTTGTGGTGGCACCGAGAGAGCCTTCACCGGTGCGTACTGGAACAACAAAAAAACGGGTCTCTACCACTGCATCTGTTGCGATGCGCCGCTGTTCAGTTCAGCCACAAAGTTTGATTCCGGCACCGGTTGGCCGAGTTTCTGGGATGGAGTGTCTCCTGAGGCGATCACCACCAAAGAGGACCGCAGCCACGGCATGGTGCGCGTCGAAATCAACTGTTCCCGCTGTGATGCCCATCTCGGGCACATCTTTCCCGATGGCCCTGCTCCAACGGGTCACCGCTACTGCGTCAACAGCGCATCGTTGGATTTCAAGGGGTCCTGATCCCAATCAGCCGTCACCAGGGGTCGTCGAGGTTGCTCTCCTCCAACGGCTCCGGTTCGCGACGCGGTAGGGGTTCAACGTCCATCGGTTCTCGCTGGGCAGAGTTGGTGCGCCGTGATGCGGGCATAGCCCGCCTGGGCTCCATCTCCCTGGGTGACAACTCAGGTTGATCTCGCTCAAGTGGTTCCCGATCAACTGAATCACGCTCGAGAGGAGGTCGCTCAGGGTAGAAATCCCGCTCCCGATAAGGGTCATCCGATGGCTCGTCAAGGTAACGCCGCTGAGGAATCGCATCACGTCGGCGGTCCTCCAGCTCCACGTATTCGATTTCTTCCTCAGGCTGGAAACGTTCGGTCTCGGCTGCCGAGAGGCGGCGTTGCTGCTCTTCCAGCGGTTGGCCTGAACTGAGCTGGTTTTCCACCGGCACAAGATTCACGCGGTAACGCTCGCGTTCCTGCTCCTCCCAGCTCGGCCCGCCGACCCCAAGCTTTTCCAGAACTCCGCTGTTCAGTTGCTTGAGCTTGTCTTCGGCTCCCTCATAAACAATGATCCGATCTGGTCCGCTGCTGACAATTTCCTCGACCGGCATTTCCCAGGTGCTGAGGACGCCTTCTCCGAGCAGAGGAACACCCAGAGCCCCCATGACGAGGGTGATGAGTTCTCCGGTTTCGATATCGAAGGCAAAACCCAGCACACGCCCCAGCTGCCGACCGGATTCAGTGATCACCTGGCAGTTGATCACACGGCTGTAGCGCTCGGGATTGAAGTTGTCGCTCAGCGAGTCGGATGAGTCAACCAGGATCACATCCCCCACCTGGCGGATGCGGTCCAGCGGCATCCAGCGGGGCAGCCCTGGCAGGAAACGGGTGAATGGGTTGTCGCGCAGGCCGATGGCCACCACTTCCCGACGGTCGATGTCGACGATTACTTCACCCACAACCCCCAGACGACGCCCTGAATCCCGGGTGATCACCTGGGTCCCCATCAGCTCGGAGCGCAGCCAGAGTCTGTCGCTCGGAACGCTGTTGCTGACGGCGTCTGTGGATGAAGGGGTCGGGGTCAAGCGGGGGCCGTCGGCCATGGTCGTTCAGGCCATTGTGGCGCAGGGGTTCCGCCTGTCACGTTCAGGCTGCACAACGGTGATCCCCTCCCACAAGCAGGGTCTTGCAGCTCAAGCGGCATCCGGCAGTCCGACCACCTGGGTGTGTGCTCCCCGAGCCTGCGTCACGCCGATCGTGCGTTCGGCAGCGCCGATCATCGGCCGGCGATGGCTGACCACCATGAACTGGGCCTGTTCGGCCTGGCGTGCAATCAGAGCGGCCAGACGCTCCACGTTGACGCCGTCCAGGAAGCTGTCGACCTCATCGAGGGCATAGAACGGCGAAGGGCGGAACCGCTGTAAAGCGAACAGAAAGCTCAAGGCCGTCAGGGATTTCTCCCCTCCGGACATGGACGCAAGCCGCCGGACGGCCTTCCCCTTGGGATGCGCCACCAGGGTCAGCCCCCCCTCCAGCGGTTCTTCGGAATTTTCCAGCTGCAGATGGCCGTCCCCCTCGGACAGGGAGGCGAAGATTTCGCGGAAATGGCCGTCCACGGCGGTGAAGGCTTCCATGAAGGCTTCCTGGCGCAATGTCGCCACCGTTTCGATCCGCAGCAGCAGTTCCTCCCGTTCGCTGTTGAGCACCTCAAGCCGTTCGTTCAGTTCCGCCAAGCGCAGTTCCAGTGCGTTCAGCTCCTCCAGGGCAAGCATGTTCACGGGCTCCAGCGCTTCCATTCGCCGCTGGATGGCCTGCAGTTCACCCTGCAGTGCTTCGAGGCCGCTCAAGCGCAGCTCCTCTGGGATCTCCGGTCGGGGATCCGGCAGGGACTGCTCCATCTCCTGAAGCCGAATCGCTCCACTGCGCTGTTCCTCGATCAGGCCGTCTCTCTCCTCTTTGAGCCGCTCCAGGTTCCACTCGGCCTGCTGCAGTGCCTGGCGCTGACGCCCCACCTCGGCTTCCGCCGCGTCCCGCGCCCGGCGTTGTTCCCCGAAGCGCTCCTGAAGATCGGATTGCTGCTGCTGCAAGGTGTTTCGTTTCTCCTGCAGGTCCTGCTGTTGCTGCCGCCAGGATCCGTGGGCTGTGGACAGGGCCTGTACGGCCTCTTGAAGACGCTGCTCTTCCGCTTCCAGCGCTTGGCGCTGGTCGCCGAGCCGTTCTAGGGCGAGTTGTCGCTCCCGCTTGGCATTCAGCAATTCATCCCGCTTGCTGCGGGCGCTTTCCAGTCGTCCATCGGCGGCTTCCAGGTCCTGTTGCAGTTGTTGCCAGGCCGCGGCGTCGTCGTTGGTTCCGCTGCTCTGTTCTGCGGCTTCCAGCCGTTGCAGTTCCTCCTGCAGCGGGGTCAGCTCCAGCCCGATCGCATCAAGGCGCTGCCGTTGAGACGTCTGATCCTGCTGCAGCCGAACCAACCGTTCTGCCCTTTGCCGGCTGCGTTCCATCAGCGGACCATGGTTGCGGTGCGCAGCGTTCCTTTCGGCAACCAGGGCGGCCTGCCGTTGTTCCAGCTCGCGCAGCTGCGGCTTCAACTGCTCCAGGGTCTGGCCGAGTTTGGTCTCCTCCCGCCGGCAGGCCGCCAGGGTTTCGCCCAGCTCCAGCAGTCTGCGGCGCAGAGGTTCCGCTTCATCCTGGTCATTGACGCGCCCAAAGCTGAGTCCTCCACTGCGTTGGGAGAAGCTGCCGCCGGTCATGGCGCCGCTCTTTTCCACCAATTCCCCTTCCAGAGTCACGGCCCGCGAGCGCCCCAGCTGTTGGCGTGCACTGGCCAGGTCGCTGAACACCAGGGTGTCGCCGAAGACATAGGCGAACACCTGGTCGTAAACCGGCTCAAAGCGAACCAGCTCAACGGCCTTGCCGATCAGGCCAGCCCCGCTGTCTCCGCCGGGGCGGTTGCCGCGGGCAAAGGCGGCTCCGCCACCGCTGCTGCCCGGGGCTCGAATCTTGTTCAGTGGCAGGAAGGTGAGCCGTCCGGCCCGTCGATTCTTGAGCAGTTCGATCGCCCGGGCAGCAATGCGGTCGTCGTCAACGACCACCTGGCCCAGGCGTGCGCCGGCGGCCACCTCCAGAGCAAGGCGATGCAGATCATCCACTTCTCCGAGCTGGGCCACCGGCCCATGGATTCCATCCAGACCTGCCTCCAGCAGCAGCCTCAGAGCCCCTGTGCCACGGCTCTCCTGCAGCGCATCCCGGCGGCTTTCCATCCGGGCGATCTCCCGTTCCAGCCGGGTCTGCTCCTGTTCCAGTCGTACCCGTGTGCGCTGCTGTACGGCCAGGGAGTCGGCGGCCTGCTGCACCGCCTGTTTCCCCGTGGAGATTGCCTGCAACAGGTTTTGCCAGTCCTGTTCCAGCTGCTCCAGCCGTTGCTGAACGCTCTGCTCGTCCTCGCCGTCCTGGCTTTGCTCCTGCTGCAGTTCCACCAGCCGTTCCGCTTCCTGCCGCAGTCGCTCCTGAAGCTGCTGCTGCTCCTCCTGAAGAGGGCCGAGGCTGGTCAGAAGCTCCTGGCGACGCGTGCTGCGGCGCTTCTGCTCTTCCAGCCAGGCACCGGAGCGGCCTGCCACGTCCGCCAGCCGCCGGCGAGACATCTCCACGGCTGATTCAGCGGCACGACAGCCTTCTTCCGCCCCTGCCAGGGCCTCATTGTGGGGATCGCCCTCCAGCTCTCGCGCCTGCAACTGCCACAGCTGTCGGCGATTGGCCAGATCGTGGCGCAGCCCCTGCAGCCGCTGCCCTTCCTCCTGATGCTGGCTCGCCTGGCGCTCCAGCTCACGGCTGCTGGTTTCGAGCCCAGCCAGCTCTGCCTGGACGGCCAGCAACTGATCTTCCCCTAAGGCTTTGACCTGTTCCTGAAGGGTTGCCAGTACATCGGAGGCCTTGGCGAGTTGCTCACGACCGGTGGCAATGGCTGCGGCATCGCGCTGTTCCTGGGCTTCGAGGGTCTGTTGGCGGCTGGCGAGATCCTTGAGAGCCTGCTGGGCAGCTTCAAATGCGAGCACCATCTCCTGGCGGCGGCCCAGCTGCATTCGTTCGCGCAGCTCCTGGTACTGACGGGCTTTGGCACAGTCCTTCTCCAGCCGCTGGCGGCTGGCCAACAGTTCCTGCTCGATGATCCGGCAGCGTTCCTGGCGTTCCTGAACGTCATCGAGCTTGCGCTTGGTCTGATCGATGCGGCTGTCGAACAGGGCGACACCAGCCAATTCGTCGATCAGGCTGCGGCGGTCGCGGTTGCTCATCGACACGATGCGGGTCACATCGCCCTGCATCACGACATTGCTGCCTTCAGGATCGATGCGTAGACGACGCAGCTGGGTCTGCAGTTGTTGCAGGTTGCAGGCCACGCCATCGGCGCTGTAGCTGGAGCTGTAGGAGCCCCCTGGCATCACCCGCAGCTTGCGGGTCACCGTCCATTCGGTTTGCCCCGCTTTGATCCATGGGCCATCCTCTGGGGCTTCAAGCCCCTCCTCGGCGGCATCGGGCTGCCAATCACTGAGATCGAAACGGACGCTGACGCTGGTTTCGGCCGCTTTGCCGGCTTTCAGCATTCCGCTGTTCACTAGGTCCGGCAGGCGATCGGCCCGCATGCCTCGGCTGGTGGCCAGGCCCAGACAAAACAGAACACCATCAAGGATGTTGCTTTTGCCCGACCCGTTTGGCCCCGTCACCACGGTGAATCCCTCCTCGAGAGGGATCGTCATCGCTCCACCGAACGACTTGAAGTGCGTCAGCCCAACCTGATTGATGTAGACCAACAGGAAAGGGGGCTGTCAGCGGGCTGAACGTAGCGGAGCTCACGAAAAGCTCAAGCCCGTTGGATCTGACACGTTCCATTGCTTATCAATAGTCTGCCGATCAGATCGCCATCGATGAGCTGTACCTGAATGGGGCCGGCAGGGTTGGAGGGCAGAGCTCCGCTGTAACGACCGGCCATCACCCGTTCAGCCCAGCCTCGGTCCCCCGAGACAGCAGCACTTCGCGGCTCCAGCCACGCCAGCCGATGGGCGGGTAGAGCTGTCGCTGGTTGGGGCGGTCGATCCAGACAAGGCGGCTCATTCAGCCTCCAGGTGCGACAGGTCTCACCGTCTTCCAGCAGCAGATCGAAATGGCAGCCCTGTGGGTCGTCGGGGGCTCCGGTGTGGCGCAGCAGGGCGTAACGGGGCATTGGGCTGATGGGAGGGACTGTTGCAGCTGATTAACTCTCACTACTCTTGGCAAAGAATCGTCCGCGCTCCATGGATACGCAGCCGAATGGCAGCTTCGAGCATCACTTCCGGGAGCGATTCGACAGCCTGCTGCCCAGCATCCGTGAACGCTGGCCGGATCTGGCTCAGCACACTCTGGAGGCGACCCGCGGAAGCATTGATGAGGTCGCCCGTCTCATCGAACAGAACACTGGCCTGACGCCCCAGGGTGTGCGGGAGCAACTCGAGGAGCTGATGCACTCAGCCGAGGTGGGTGGTCGCCAACTGGCCGACAGCCTTGACCCTCTTGAGCAGCAGCTTGAGCAATTGCTGGATGAGTTGAACACCACCCTTCGCCCTCGGATCGAACGGCCGGTCCGTCAGCGACCGTTGCTGGCCCTTGGCGTGGCGCTTGGGGTGGGAATGATGCTCGGCTCCATGCTCAGCGGAGGTCGGCGTTCCAGATGACAGATTCTCAGCGCAGCAGGGGTTTTGGCGCCGCAGCCCGGGTGACGGCACTGGCGGCTTCAGTGATGGATCTGCATGTGCGCATGGCACTGCAGGAGGTGGATCGGGACAAACGGCGACTGATCAGCGGCGGTTTGTTCCTGGCAATTGGTGGTACCTCAATGCTGCTGGCAGTGCTGGCTGCCGAGGTGGCGCTGGTGTTGTGGATCCAGCAGCAGTGGTCTCTCTCTCTGATCCAGGCTCTTCTGGCTCTGGCCACCACCAACCTTGTTCTTGCGGGCCTCAGCCTGCGGGTTGGGGGGCAGATCCTCAAGGCACCCTTCCTGACTCAGACGCTGGAGAGTTTGAGTCGATCGGTCCGTGCGCTGTTGGGGCGTGACTGAAGTCAGCGAATGGCGTAATGCAACCAGCGGCAGTCGATTCCGCCATTGCTGATGGGGATGCGACGGCAAGCCTTGAGCCGCAATGCACCGGTGATGGCGGCATTGCCACTAAGCAGCCACAACTGCCAGCCGGAGGCCTGCTGTCGTGCGAACTGCCCCAAGGAGCGATAGAGCGGTTCGAGATCGTCGTCCGCTCCGAGCCGTTGCCCGTAGGGCGGATTGCAGACCAGAACGCCGGGACTGTCCGGGAGGACCTGTTGTTCAAACGACCCCGTGTGAATGGTGATCAGGCCATTCAGCCCCGCGGCATCGATGTTGGATCGGGCCTGATCAGCAATGTGCGGATCCTGCTCAAAACCGATCACCGGCGGTAGCTCCAGATCGTTGCGGCGGCATTGGCGGGCCCGCTTGCTCTCCCTTTCCCAGAGATCAGGATCAAAATCAGCCCAGCCTTCCAACGCAAAGGATCGGTTCAGGCCTGGGGCCTGATCGAGGGCCATGGAGACGGCTTCAATCAGCAGGATGCCGCTGCCGCAACAGGGATCGACAAGGGGGACCTGACCGTCCCAGCTGCTCAAACGAATCAGGCCGGCAGCCAGATTCTCTTTGAGGGGCGCTGCTCCCATGGCGGCTCGATAGCCGCGTCGATGCAGGCTTCCGCCACTGCCATCAATGCTGAGTGTTGCTTCGCCACGGTTGAGGTGAAGATGCAGTGCAAGGTCGGGATTCTCGAGGTCTATTGAGGACCGCTCGCCCCAGATATTGCGCTGCTCGTCCACCAAGGAATTCTTCACCTGCAGAGCTGAGAAATGGCTGTGGTTCAGCCCTGGCGCCGTTCCAGTCACGTCCACGCGGAAGGTCATGGAAGGGTGAAGCCACTGCTCCCAGTTGAGGGCCCGCTGAATACCGGCATAGAGATCGTGTCGTCCCTGGCAGGGGAAGCGACCGACTTCCCGTAACAGCCGGAAGGGGAGACGGGCCTGGAGATGGAGCCGGTACAGACAAGCCATGTCGGCTTGAAAGGCCGCGGCTCGACGCAAGGGTTGGACAGCCTTGGCTCCGAGAGTTTCAAGTTCCTGGCAGCCCTCTGACTCCAGCCCCTGAGGCAGCACCGCAACGGCGGCCAGTCGGTTGTCTCGACGCAAGGCGGTTGTGCTCCAGCCCACCACTCCTGTCAGAATGGCAGCGTCCGAATTTTCGGACTAGGTGATCCACACCAGTGTTTCGGACAGCGGTTCGATTCCGCTCAGCTCCATTCCCCCTTTTCTGGGGCTGCAATGGCTTCGACGGGGCATGAGGAGGGTGACTGAAGCCTGCTCGGTGAGAGCAAACCCGTAACTGCGAACAACATCGTTCGTTTCTCCCGTCAAGCAGCCCCTGTTGCTGCCTGACCCTTTAAGGGAGATGGGGTGAGGTCAGCCTTATCACCCAATTGACCCAATGGGGGTGGAAAGCCCCCTCCAACATTGACACCACTGGGATCTCCGTAATTGAGACGGAGAATCCAGATGGCCTGTCATCCAAATCGTCATCCAAACGGCTCCCAGCTGTTCTTGACGGCATGGATAAGGCAGAGGCGCTCGCATACGTCTCCCGCCTTTTTGATGCCGCCCAGGCTGGCGCTGCTGTTTGGGGCGACAAGCTCCTGATTCAGCGGTTCATTCGGCAGTGCAGCCGCACCGGCAGCAAGGCCACTCAGGACGACTATCGCTTTGAAATTCGTGAGTTCACGCGTTGGCGGGATCGCCACCATCCACCTCTCCACCTGAGGGAGATGAACCCTGCTTTCTGTCAGGACTGGGTGGACGAGCTCAGACGCGATGTTGAAGCCGAGCGGATGAAGCCTCGGACCTTCAACAGGCGCATCGCTGCCATTAGTTCTCTGTACCGCTGGGCTGCTGAGCCCAGCCTTTCAGCAGTGACCGGTGTGCCGCGTAACCCAATGCCGCCACGCGCTCTTCTCCATGCTGAGAAGACCACCAGGCCGCTGAGTACAGAGCAGTTCGGGCTGCTGATGGCAGCCGTCACAAGGGCCACTCATCTTGATCGCAATGCTCAGCGTGACTACGTCCTGATCAAGGGTGCGTATCTGCTGGGTTGCAGGGTTTCTGAGATTGCGGTTATCAGATGGCAAGACATCGAAGTGCTTGATGACGGCGGACAAATCCATCTCTTTGGCAAAGGATCCAAAAGTCGAGTGGTCAGCGTTTCAAGCGACACGCTGGCTTTATTCGAGAGCCTGGGCCGCGGCGAAACTGAGGCTTATGTATTCCCTAGCCCCCGCGGAAAGGGACTTCTCACAAGGCAAGCCATCGGAGATGTCTGCCGAAAGTGGGGACGAGCAGCAGGGTTCCACGTTCACCCGCACCAATTGAGGCACAGCCATTCGACACATGCTGTGCAGAGGGGTGTGGACGTATTCACGCTTCAAGCCACCCTCGGTCACTCATCGAGTGCAACTACGGGGCATTACGTGGCTGCTAACCCTCGGAACAGCAGCTCTCTGCGTCTTGGTTATGTATAGGTAATTACCAGGAATGCATCCTATGAACTTCTTATTTGCTTTTAAGTATTTATGCATTGAAAAAGTGTAGCCATCGGGACATCTCAGGGGACTCCAAGCAGTTTTTATATAAATAACGTGTTGATAAATTATGCGACCACTTGCCTATCAGCGTGCGCTGGACCTGTTCACGGAATCTGTGATCAAGCCGGATTATGAGTTGCGCGCCAATGCCGGTTATCAGGATTGCTATCAGGAATTAATGGAGATTCGACAAAGCTGCATAACTTATCTGAAGACTTTGAAGGAAATTAATGAGATAGAAGTTGGAGATGAAAGCGATGAAATCGAGGCCGGCAAAATCGCAGATGCGAAGCTAGAGTCGCGTCGAATAGCATTTACTCATGGCGAGTATATGTAGCATTTAGCGCTTACATCGTGGCTAGCAAGATATGCTGTCAGAGCTAACAGCATAAACGTAATTAAGGCAAGAAAAAAAGCTCCCTGATCAGCCACGTCAGGGAGCTTTGTCCTCTGTTTTCTCTTGATGCAAGGTGGGCCACGAACCCCACGAATAAATGATAGCAATTACGGCTTCAGTACTCGGCTTACAAGCTCAAGTTGAATGTTCTCGAAATCCATGAGATTTGCACCAACCTTCGGCGGGCTGTCGCACCTTGGATACCAGGGTAAAGCAAACGGCAATCATTTTTTGCATCTGACGAATAGCTTTAGGCCATCAAATATCTGTTTGATAATTAACCAAATTATCCAATGCCAACGTTGCCAGATAAAAGACTTCGTCCAATGACGGTAACTCAACTGAAGTTGGTAGCTGATTTGACTAAATGCGGCTAAAGCTTTAAAATCTCCAAATAATTGGGTGCATTCTTTTGTTGTTGATGACATACTTTGGAAAGGAATTTTCTTCTGTGATGACCTATGGATTTCTCAAAAGAAGAGCCCGGTTTCTTTAGACCTGGGAATTCAAGTCGCACAAGCATTGAATTCTTTTTAGCGGATTTTATAAGTGATAGAGATTCAAATAGCCTGCTTGAACCTTTTTATGACAAGAAATTGAATTCACTTGTAAATAGCGAATGGGGAGAAAAAGGACCGTTGGAGATGGTTGTGAAGTCAAATGGCGATTTAAAAGAAATTTCAAAACATCCGAAATTATATAAAAATTCTATTTTCATAATAGAGCCAGCAAGGCATGTCGGAATCAACCCAAAAGGGAAAGAAGTCAAAGCGTCCATCAATATTGCCTACTTGTCTCAATATATAGCTGATTGCGATTCAATATTAGTACCGCTTTGGGAAACTGGTCCTTTAGACAAAGAACTTTTGATAGAATTAATAAGTAACTCTGCAATGTGTTTTGTGGAGGGAGGTTATCCTAGTTTAAGAGATGGTCGAAGTTTTGATGGTACAAATATTAGACTGGGTGATTTGCAAGGCGTAGTTGAAGACATTATTCTTGCAAGAGATTCAAAATCAGCGCCAGCTATATTTATTTGCTTGGGACATCAACTTGCGGCTCAAGCCCATATAGAAATAATCAAGCAAGCAACAGGCCAAATTCTAAAATTCTTGCAGAATTCCGAGGAAAAGAACTATTACCTTAAGAACTTAGGCAATAAATGTAATGAAATCATTTCAGTTGGAAAAAATTTGTGTGTTTATAAAAATGAAAAAATAGTTGCGAAGGGCTGGGATCACAGTTGCTTTGCCGTTGCGCTTAATCTCAAGCCAGAAGTCGGCAAAGTGGACCTGGAGAAATATTCACATTCTGGATTACATCCCAGCGACGAATTCGCAGACTTACTGATGTATCATGAACTAGCTCACGAGCATGAGTTGGGAATTGTAGAAAAATTCCTTACTTATGAGAAACGTATTCACATAGAGATGTTCCATGGCGATGTCGTCAATCAGGAGGCTATTCTTTTTGCCAATTGGGCATTTGGAGAATTATATAAAGCAGTTTATCCAATACGAAAGAAGATATTGATGACAGATTTGTCTTGGATCTTGAATCTGCCAACCTCGGTAGAAATCGTATGCTCAACTCGCATGAATGGAGAAGTCTGCACAGAAGTAGCGGCTACTTGTATAAATTACATAGACCATCAAACTCAGAATTCAAGAAAATCATTTACATTTCAATTTCATCCTGAATTGCTAGAGGATTTGTCAATTTTTTATAAAAATATGCCTGATTTTAAAACCTTGAAAGGGGATGACGGCATCAGATTGCTTTCAAGAGTGATGTATGAAATGTTGATTAGATGAGGTCTGATTTGTAGGGAATTTTGTATTCCCTTTTTATTCCCATGTCAAGGCGAGTTTCTTGTCATGTGTTATGGAAAGATTTGGCTTGTATGATAAGTTCGGGTGGGGAATATACTAAAAACTAATCGCTTCCTCTTTCAGGTCATCTCGGGCAGCACGGGAAGTATTGCTATGGACAGCATTTTTGGTGTCACCAGTCGCCAGGTCATTAAGCCACTTCCTTGTCAATACTGATTAAAGATGCATGATATGCTGAAGCTTCAAGACCAATATATATACCTGTACTCCCGCCAACGATGCCGCTTATTAATGTCAGGACGAATATCTCCGATGTTCAAGATGCTAGTGCTCTTCTGAAAAAGCTTTCTTCTGCCCTCGCGTCTGCAACAGGCAAGCCTGAGTCTTATGTCATGACCCTTTTGGAATCAGGAGTTCCAATGACATTCGCTGGTAGTGATCAGCCATGCGCTTATGTCGAGATTAAATCGATTGGTTCCTTGACTCCTTCGGCCATGACGGATCAATTCTGTGAGTTGATTAAGGCGTCATTAGGGATTGAAAAAGACCGGATATATATTGGTTTTGATGATGTCAACGCCTCTGAATGGGGCTGGAATGGACGTACTTTTGGTTGAACTGTCCCTTAACAAGGTTGAGACGTAATAGTTGGAATCCTCGACGGCACCCCTAGGGGGTTAATCCTTGAGGGCCTCGACGATTGGCCATGGTTAGCCACGAGCACCGAATGGTTCAGGCTCACATGTGAGCTGACTTGCCGCCCATTCAGCCCATTGCTTCCAATCGAGTGAGCTGATCAGCAAAATAGGTGTGAGAGAGGCGGTAGGTCGTGACACCACCCACCTAAACAAGCAACCACGCCCGAAGAGGTCTCCCTCCCACCTCCAAACCATAGAGCGCTCCAGATCAGGTGTCTGCCTTTGAACTGAAGGGGAGTCAGCGAAGAACCTTCTCGTTGCAGCAGCCGGCCATCAGGTCTTCCTTACGAGCGCATGACGCTGCCTTTGCCGATTGGGATGAGCGAAGGTTTTCGGCAATACAACGGAATTCAGGCGGCAGTGATGAAATCTTCGTCTTCCCCGTAAAACAGCCAAGGTTCCTCGTTATCCAATCGTCTTCTCTCAAGCCAAGCGGCGTAGGAGTCGTCGGACTGATCTTCGACGATTGGTTGGTCTGCGCGGAAATTCCTCATGGACAACAACTTGTCGAAGGTGTGAATCAGGTACGTCCTTTTTTTTACGATCGGATGTATTTCGTCATTCCACCGCTGGTAGCGAAACGATCAGGACAAATGTTGATTGAATTCGGACTCAATTGATTCATGATTTCAGCTGCAATGCTTCCCATATAACTTTTTTCGGCTAAAAACGAGGTCGGTGCTAAAAGGCTGGATAATTTGCAAAGTAAACTTCAGTCAATGAGGATTGTCTGGGAATCTATCCATATTTTTGAATTTGGATCCCATACAGGTTTTGCGTAGGTGCCTTTGAGTTGCTTTTGCGGCTGTGTTATTCCCAGCTCTAAATGGCATTGCTTAACGATTTTGATTGAGCCTCTATGGAAGTCTTTCCATGGAACCAGGGTCTCCCCGTTCCAGATTGGTGGGAGGCCAGTCTCTTTGAACAGTCGATCGAACTCATCAAAATGATCTTGCAGCTCTTCCACTGATAAAATTATTTCCGGCTTGGGGGTGTCCAAAACCTTTTTGAATGGTGCACTTTCCATGCAGGCTTCAAAGTTTCTTGTGAGTTCCGATTGATGGCGCCAGGCTTTTTGCCCTACGAAACCGCTAAACAGAAGCAGGGTTAGTGCAAAAATAATTCCCAAAATCAAAAAGAGATGACCGTATGGCTCTCTGGTTTGATTCATGTGCTCCCTTCTTGGTTAGGAGGTGAGTTGCTCACTATATCCTTGCACTCTCCGGGTTTCTTCTGCCACAAGTTGCCAAGGTCTGCATCATGGCTCTGTGATGGTAAGCAACATGTCGCAGTTACCGAATGATCATTCCTTCAATGCTTTCGGCATCGTTTCAAAAACTCTTGGCATGCTGCTTTGCAATCGCTGTATTGGTTTTATTGACCTAATAATATAATTTGCAAAGTGACTGATCAATGGCTGGCACTGATGAGCGGACCATCTCGTTTCTTCTGTGTTGTGCCTTGAGCAGATCGCCTTGACATTTCAGTGGTGATCTTCGAAATGATCATTGGTTATGGTCTGTCGGGAGGCCTCCTGAGTCTTGGGCATTTCTTGAAAGTATTTTGTCCAGGGCTAGAGTTTGAGTATTCAACAAAGGGCTGAGATCTTCATTTTTTTGTTTTGGTTTGACACTCGTCTGATTCTCTAAATCTAGGAAACTCTGAAAGGCGTTAATTTGTTCGGGGTTTCTCGTATCAAGGAATGTGTTTCGCTTTTCATGCTTGCTTGACTTTATAGAACAACTGAATTATTTTTTATTGAGTCCTTGTTGTCTTTGTGCCTGGAAAATTCTTTTTGATTTTAATGGGAGCTTTGAGCCTGTCTGCTGGCTTTGCCCTTAAGGCTCTAAGCCATGACGTCTGTGAAAAAGAGTCTTCAATGAATGGGATTGATGACCTAGTGATTGTTGTTGACCCAAAGCCTACCCAGAGGGCGTTTAATTTTGCGCGTATGCGTGCCGAGGCTTTGAATGGAGGAATCAGTCAATATCAAGCACAGTCGTGTATGTATAGCCATCAGTCTTCAAAAGATTGCCTCGCTGATGAGAAGAATGGCTTTACGTATCGATTCTTAGGCGGCGCGCCAGGCTGGGAGGTTCTTAAGCTACCACCAACGGTTGAAACTGAGATTCGCATCTACACAGATGGTGAAACAAAGGCTGAATTAATTTATAATGGATTTCCACGTTGATTCGTTTTAATTCTGGCTGTTGAATTTGCTAAATTTTCCCCGTCTTTGATCAATCGTTTGACTTTGCTTTAGCTAGTTACAGTCTTCTGCGGTAGTCGTGAGTGTTGTCATAATTCTCATGTGCATAAGGCTTTGGTGAAGCAGCTTTGTAAAGCAGGGGCCTGATTATTTGAGGATTCAGTATGACCTATAGCAAGTCGTTGGTTGGATTATTTGCTGTTGTTGAGCATGTTTTGTGCCAGTGATTAGGCAACTTCTTTTCGGATGGCAAGTTAATCTTTTTTGAATTGCTAAATGTATCAATAATCGTGCAATAAGTTGGCCCTGATTCCTTAGACAGGGTCATCTCTTGTTGACACTTGGAATCACTTCCCATGATGACCACTGTGAGTCTTTCTATTGCAATAAAGGCATCGGCTGATTCTCCTCCCAGAGGCACCTGCAGGGATTGAGATGGGTTTTGGGTCTCTCTGCTAAAACAGGAGTCACTCTTGTGCGCATATGTCGTACCCCGCTGCAGACAGCGTCAAGCTTTTCGATTTTGTTGGGCGGGCATTTGTTGCCTTCCTGTTCGCCATGGCTGTGCCAGGAAAAGTGACCGGGTACGCCTCAACGGTTGATTTCATCGTTTCGCGGGGCATTCCGGAGCCTTTGGCTGCTTTCCTGCTTATCGCTGCAATCGTGGTGTTGATTGCAGGATCCATTCTGTTTGTGTTTGCTCCTAACACAAGAATTGGAGCCTCTTTATTGCTTCTGTTTCTTGTGCCAACCACACTGATCTTCCATACGTTCCCTGTTGATGCTGGCTTTGTTCGAAATCTTGCTGTGATTGGTGCTCTGATTCTTGCCATAACACGTTCAACCGCCGGAGCGACGCCCAACTTCAGAGCTATTCGTCGAAAATCTTCACTCGTTCGTTAAATCAGGCCTTCCGAATTTCAATTCCTTTCCGCACTGGCTCAATATCACGGTTTTGAATCAGTTGATTGGCCGCCCTCTTTCCCTAAAAACCGGATGGCTTTTATTTACTGACCTGATCAATATTGCCTATTGAGTCTCGTTAATTTAGAAACCTGCTTTTGGTCTGACTAGGGCATTCTGTATGCCATTCACAAGACTATTTTTAGTGCTCTTCTGCCTTTCTATGCGATAATAGTCGTTCAATGATTTATTGACTTGCTTCAATCGCAGCTCTGCAAGGTCTCCTTATTCACCGTTGATCAGCTGCTCCGTTGTTTTGTCTCCATAGAACCATTCGATGTCATCACCATAGCGTTCGGTCACGATCTGGATCAAGTCAGGGTCTTGGAAATAGTCGGCTAGATCTCGATGACTCGAGCCTCTTCTGACATTTTTTTCAGGAAGTGCACCTAGGTCTGGAAGACCCTCCCGTCGAAGAATTTGCTGTAGAACGATCCAGTCTTCATCCATTGTCTCCAAATGGCCAACGAAGTTGGGGATCAGTTGCCTCTCAAGGCACAGGATCGTGCTCTGAGGTAGAAGATGTATATCCAGGTTGTCATCGCTCGTGGATGCAACAACGTCTAAAAACGAGCCAAACGGCATGGAGTGGACAAGACCCATTGCTTGCATTGGGCCGGGTATTTCATCGAGTTCGAGCAGCTTGTTGTTGTAAGCAGATACCAATCTGTCAAAGGGATTTCGTACAAAGCTGAAGCTGAAATGGGTGCCACGACACATTCGTGCGTCGTGAGTGCTCAGCATTGATGTTTCTCCCTCAGTACCTGTTCTCCAAAAATTATCGGATGTTGTTCGGCTCCCTTCAAGCTGAGGTGCTTTAAGCAGCCTGCGGAGAGCAGCCTTAATGGAACTATTGGCAACCTTCGGGACCCTGCCATACATCAATGGTATGTCTCGAAAATGAATGAAATGCCTGATATTCACAGATTCCAGTAGTTCAGAGGTTTGCCCATATAGGCCAACATCTGTTCGGCATCAGGTTGAATCTTACGCAGCACCTTCGCCTTTAATTCAGCATTCCATTCTGGTTTTTCAACATGATCTCGTCCTTTCGCACCGGCTTCGTTCTCTCGTGGCAAGAGGCCGTTGTGATCCAGCATTCGCTTGACTTGTGGTTTAACGCCAAGAAATCTCAGGGTTTTTCTGAGTGATTGCTTTGGTGTGGAGAGCAGATCTTCGAAGGTCATACAGTGAATCTGATCGTCGGGGTAGAACTCACGAAACGCCATTAGGCGCTGATAGTACATTGAGCAACCCACAACAAGTCGTCTCAGGTGACGATTACTGATCAATTCATCGAAGTTTGCGCTATTTGGATTGCGACCTCGATGGTGACGCCACTGAGACACAATTCGATCGAGCGGGTGGCGTACGAGATAAATTAATTTTAAATTTGGTAAGTATTGGTGCATCAATTCCGGCGTATGACGGAATTTTTTCATTTTACTTGCATACATTGTGCTGCCTTCTCCCCTAAGGGCATAATTTTTCCCGGCTTTAAATCGAGAGGCATACCAGTCCCATCCCTTGTTGTAGTTCCTGCCAAAAAACTTAGGTTCTTTAGGTTTACTGATGAAGATGTCTGGATGCAGTGGCAATATGGTCGTTAGCGTTGTAGTGGCAGACTTGGCGGCGCCTATGATGATGAAATTAGGAAGACTATCTCGATATTGATTGACAATCTCTGAATGCTCCCCTTCAAGTCCTTTCTGGATGAGACTTTTTTTTGGTGATGACATTAAGCTTTGTCTGGCTCGATGGATGTTTGTGCGTTTAGGCGTCGCCTGGCCTTGCTGACGCCACGTTGCAATGGTGGCTTTTTCTCAAGATGCTCTCCGAGGATCAACTTGTCGATACTGTAATCACCATAGAATCTCTTGAAGTCGATAGCATATCGCTCCAATACTTGGTCGATTAATGTTGATGTTTTGAAATAATGGCCAATATCTTTGCGGTCGTCACGACGTACATTTTTCTGAGGAAGAAGTCCGAGTGTTGGTAGGCCTTCGAGTTTCATTCGCTTTCGTAAACGCTTCCAATGATCGTCGATATGTTCCATCCTGCCTACAAACTTTGGAACAATTTTTTTGTCCGTTATCAGTATCTCTGCCTGGGGCCTGATGTGGTTGTCCATCTCTGCTGGGTCTGCTTTGCAGACCAGTTCGATGAACTCCTTGAAAGGCATTGCATGATATAACCCCATTTTTTCCATGGGTGACGGAACATCATCGATCTCCATGATTTTATTGTTATAAGCGGCTACCAGTCTGTCGAATGGATTTCTTACAAAGCTGAAGCTGAAGTGGGTCTCGCGCAGTCGTCTGGCTTGCGATGTTGTGATCAGCTTTGTTTCGTCATGCGTGTTTTGTCGCCAAAACCGATCTGCAGTTGTTTTTATTCCGCCGTCAGGCTTTTCAGATAGAAGTTTGCATAGACTGGCTTTGATTGAGCTGTTGGCAACTTTGGGAACCCTGCCATACATCAATGGTATGTCTCGAAACAGGATGAAATGACGCGTGGAAGCACTCATGCTGCAGCTGCTTCAAGCCTTTCGAGTGCAAGCCACGCTCCTTCCCCGCCGTTCTTATGGCCTTGCCAGATTTCCGGGATAAAGGATGCCTTGGGGCAATGTTGTTGGATCTGAAGAAATAACTGAACCCAGTCGATTTCCCCATCGTCGATCTGCAGACCTTCGCCGTCAACGTCTTTGGCGTCTGCCAGGTGGAGGTGTGCAGTGAAGGGCAGGATTTGGTCGAGAAACTCTCGGAAGGGGATATGTAGATGATTGCAGGCAAGTTTGGAGTGTGAAACGTCAAGGCAAACTCTCATATCCAACTCCGTGCAGAAGCTGCGGATGAAATCTGTGTCGACGAAAAGATTGTGAAACCTCTGGCCTCCGAAATGCCATGGGAAAGGAGGCATCGTTTGGGGAATGATTTCCACCTCCCCTGATGTATTTAGCTGGCTAAGACTTTCGATCAGTCTTTTCTGCAATGGAATGCGTTCTTGACGGTCGAGATGTCGATGTTCCGAGAAGCCGCCTACGTTTGTTACCAGCAGAACTGGATCTTGGCACTGGAATCGTTGGCGCAGATCTTTCGAGATATCAATAACCCGCTGTAATTCATTTTTGGAATGCTCTCGGTATTCATCATCATTTGTGCATAGATCCAGGGTGTGATCACCAGCAAATAATTCCGGTGCATGGATTACTAATCCCATACCCTGACGCTCTGGCAGGACTTCGTCCAGATTCACTTCAAGGTCTTTGTAACTCAGGTGAATCTCAACAAGATCCAGGTTGCTGACCTTCGAGAAAACCTTGATGTCGTGATAGCGAACAGGCAGACCAAATGGCTGTTTGAACTGGTACCGGCGTGGAATTGCCGCTGGTTTCTCAAGATCTGATGGAAAAAAGACGTCCCCTTGGGTTTTGGAGATCGGTAAACGTTTGCCCACCAGGTCGCTGAGACGGTTTGGTTGTAGACCCTGTCCAGGGCTCTGGATCCGAACCATTTTTTCAGTGATTTCAATGCCGGCGGGAATATCGCAAGCTGCCACCAGGCTTTTCGCCAGGACCTCCCTGTTCATCATTTCTCCTTGGCTGATGCTGCGTTCACCGCCCTGGCCCATGGATTCCTCCACACGGCGGATCCCCTGAATCATCTGTTTGAACTCATCAGGCAACAGACTCACCTTGTGATCATTTCCCTCCATGCCACGGTCCAGGGTGATGTGTTTTTCAATCACCGCAGCGCCGAGCGCGGCTGCGGCGATCGGAACCTCAATCCCTCTCTCATGGCCGGAATAGCCCACAGGTGCCTCTGCAAGATCTCTAAGACGCTCGAGATAACGCAGATTGACGTCCTTAAATGGTGTTGGATAGGTGGAATTGCAGTGCAGGAGTACAAAATTTGCGCCTACCTGTTGCAGGTGACGGATGCCGGAGCGAATTTCCATTTCGCTGGCCATTCCTGTCGAGCAGATCAGGGGTTTTCCCGTGGCCGCCAACTGACTGATCAGAGCGTGATTGGTGAAATCAGCTGAAGCCACCTTGAATCCTTCCATGCCCCAACGATTCAGTTTTTCCAGGCTGGTTTCGTCCCAGGGTGTGCAAAGCGGGACCAATCCCTTTTCTGCAGCATGGTCGAAACAGCGAAACAGCTCGTCGTCGCTGAGTTGAAAACGTTCCAGCAGATCCAAGGTGTACTGCGTTCCAAGATCAGACGCCATGTCGTTGCTGTCGCCAGCATTGCTGTACAGCTTCGACATATCCCGCATCTGAAATTTGGCGCAGTCGGCTCCTGCCGCGTGGGCTGCATCGATGAGTTGCACAGCGATGTCCAGATCGCCGTTGTGGTTGTTGCCGATCTCCGCAATGACAAAGCTGGGTTCCCCTGCTCCGATGCGTCGGTTGCCGAGTTGCAGTCCGTTGTTGGCCGTTCTGGCCACTGCCACGATTCGACCGTGGCTATCCAGCAGTGGTATCGCGATGATTCGTGTGGTCAGCAGACCAGCCAGTTCTGCAGGAGATGTTCCTTCCGCTGCGCTTCGGCATTCCGCATTCATGGCCGCCGTGACCGGGCGGTTTAGATCAATTTCCCCACATCCGGCGATCCAGCGGCGGAAATCCCCGTCCGTAAGGACGCCCTGCAGGATTCCAGACTCCGTGACAACAAAAATCAACCGTGATTGGTTGGCTGTGATTTTGCTCAGAGCAGAAAGAATGGTGTCTTCTGCGAAAACAACGAACTGAGTGAAGTTCCGCTCGATTTGAATGCCCTTCACCGTTCGTTCCGCGGCCTTCAGATGGATAACCAAGTGACGTTACCCCACATCCCTGTAGGTCAGGATCAGCAGCAGTTGGCGGAGTAGTCGGTTGGTCTGTTCAACTGCTCTCAGTCGTCGAGCGATGTTGCGATGGGTCGGCCGCATCAAGCTCCCGAGCTTCAGAAGGCTTTGCGCTTCAGTCCAATTTCCTTCCTGAATGGCGCGCTCAGCATCCCGCCGCAGTTGATTGAAACTGAGATTGGCATTGCTCAGATAGCCGGATTTGGCTTGGAACGGTTCCTGTTCTGTGGTTCTCAGTTGTTGCAGTGAAACGATCAATTGTTCCGGTTTCCACTCCCTCCCGTAACCCATCCAGGCGAGCCACTCCGGATTGGGTTGCCCCAATGCCTGATCCAGTGCGTTCAAGTCTTCAACGGCATCGAGGCGCCGCCAAACCCCACTTCCGGCGAAAACGTGGCTTCCATTGGCCGGATTCATTCCGAAATCCGCCATGACGACAGGCTTGCAGCCAAAGTCGAGGGCATCGAAGAAGGCCGTGGAGGACACCGTCGCCATTAAGCGTGACTGGCTAAGGAGCTCCGGAAGAGGCCTGTAATCCAGTCTGAAGTTGGACGGAGGCTGACCGATGCTCTGCAACACGGTCTTGCTGATGTGGGTCTCTGCCTGGTGAAACGTGGTTTCGTCAGGTGCAATACGCGGTTTGATCAGAACCTCCCAGTTCGGGGAACGCCTGGCCAGGTCGGCCAAGATTCTCACCATGTCTGCCCTGTCTTGCTCATCACGGGGCATCACCACCTGTTCGGCGAACACCATCTGACGCCGTCGATTGTCGTGGGGGATGGATGCCGCTCCATGGCCACCGTTGCGCCGCAACCCTGTGAGCACGGTTGCTTGTCCTGCAAAGGGGCTGCCGATCAGCATCTGCTGCAATGCGTCCTGGTCACGTGGTCCGTTGAGACAGATCAGGTCGTAACCCAGTCGCCAGCTCATGCCCTCCAGGAATTTTTCCAACACAACTCCGTTGAATCCGCAGAACAACAACGGTCGAACGCTTCTTGACAGCAAGCTGAGCGCCAGCCTGAAATCGCTGATCTTGCTGCCGGTGAGATAAACACCGATGGCATCGAACTGGTGCAGATCGGGATGCGTTAAGACCTGCCCCATATCGAAACGCCAGAGTGTTCCCAGGGTCTGGGCGCGTTGAAGGATGGTTGCGGGCGTTCCATCTCTGGGGATTGCATTGATGGTGACGTCCACCTTGAGGTGATCCGGGAATTGGCAGAGAGCTTCACAGGCCAGAAGCTGACTGTCGCTGTCTCCGATCAAAAGCAGGCGAAATGGGCTGCTCATGTCTTCAGCTCCTCAAGGGCGTTGATCAGCCGATCCACGCCGTCATGAATCCCCCATCCCATCGACTCCAACCAGACCTGGTTGGTGTCTGGAAGTTCCAGGAGTTGATCCAGGTGCTGAATGCTTTGCAGGCGATGCATGCTGCCGCAGCCGAACCAGGAGGTTGTGCCTTCGTTTGTGTGAATGCCGTAGTCGCCCACCAGCATGGTCTTGCGTCCCCAGCTCATGGCTGTCATTGCCCATGGAGAGCTGACAGTCACACAAGCGCTGCTGCTGGCCAGATGGCTGAGGAGCTGGCCGGGGGCGGCGAAAACAAGATTGTTCGGCAGGGACCACTCCTCAGGTTTGAATCGGGGAATCCAGTGACTGCCTCGGTCCCAGTTGCCATCCCGTTGCACCACCACTGACCAGTCCGGGGATGCCTCCGCCCATTGCACCAGTTGGCGTAGCAACTGGGATTTGCCTCCCGTTGCCGAGGGGGCTTGGTCCTGCACCAATGCCACAAGCAGGTGCGGAGGGGTTGCGCTCCCTCCATTCAGGCTGCCGATGGGGGGGCGTTCGGGCATAAACCAGAGACCTGTTGTGAGCAGGCGCGGTGGTGGGCTCTCGCTTGGCCAGTGCTGAGTAATCGCAGTGACAGCCTGGTGTTGACGTTCCCCTGGTAAGAGCAGCAAATCGCACCCCAGATGGTCATACAGCTGTTGCATCAAGGCGTCGCCTAACGACGCCTGCAGCGGACCACTGAAGACAGGTGCGGCTGGGCGTCTTCGTTGAGCGGCAAGGTTGCGGTGTGATTCGATGAAACTACTCAGTTTCCTGGGTTGTTTCAGGAAGACACCGAGAGCGCTGGCCGTCTCGAGCAGGTTGCTTGCCAGTAGAACCTCGGGTGACAGCGTGACCTGAGGCTGTGACAAGGGGAAAGGACTATCCCGCTTCGGGTCCATGGACAGTCCAGCGGTGAGACAGGTTTGCCCACGCTTCCTCAACTGGGCGGCAAGAAGGTTGCAGGCCAGGGCACTGCGATCGTTATCGCTGATCAGAAGGATGGTCATCGCTCCTTCCGCAGACTGCATGCCAGTTGAAATTTACGATCCAATCGAAGATCTGCCCGTTGGAAATAAGCGCACCGTGTGGTGGAATTCACGGCTTGGTGTTGTCCATATCACTGATCCATATCACTGATACGTGGAATTGCCTTTACTCCCTTAGCCAACGGGACAGCCAACCGAAGCCAACAAGCCCATCGCGGAGTCTCCTCAGCGCAGTCCGTGTTCTGTGCCGCTTGCGTTGACTTGAGCGTGCCCCCCCACTGCTGAGCATTCGTCGGCCGCCGTGGCTGATGGCATAGGTCTGCCAACTGGCGCTACCCCAGCTTTTCGAGCCGGTTCCATTCGCTGGCAGAGGCTCTAGTCCACGCTCCAACCGTGTCAGTACGGCTTGAATGAAGTGGGTCTCTCCATGTTCCATCCATCCCTGCCGGTTCAGCCAGGTGGTGTTGTGGATCACCTCAAACGGATTGGCTCGGATTGCGGTGAAGTCGGCGACTGCGCCGGACTCGGCGAAGAAGTGGTTGCCAAGGGTTTCGGTGATCCCGAGGTCTCCCACGATGCGGGTGCTCACGCCCATCGCCATGGCTTCGAGGGCTGCGGTGGATGACACGGTGATTGCGCATCCACAGGTTCGAAGCAGACGCGTTGCCGGTTTGAAGCTCAGCTGCAGGTTGGGTACCCGTTCTCTCATTGCCTCAATCACGCCGGCCATTTCGCCGTGACGACGGTGCAGTGTGCTTTCGATGCTGGAGGTACGAGGTTTGAAGATCACCGGGTGATCGGGCCAGGCTTCGGCGAGTGCCTTGAGCTGGCGGCAGAGATAGCGCCGTTGCAGGGGGTGGACCGGAATGGACGGTTGCTCAAAGAACACGATCGATGGATGTTCCAGCTGTTTGCCACTGGGTCGGGCATTCCAGAGCACGGGCAGACCCGTCACCACAGCGTTGTCGCTGTTCAGTCCCTGTGCCTGCCTTCCCTGCCTGTAGGTGTTCAGATCCTGTTCACTGTTGAGACAGAGCAGATCGGCCCCGGATCGGTCCAGCATCCCTTCGAGGGCGAACCGAAACAGAAGTCCTGGGTAAGCACTGACGAGCATTGGCCGTTTTGACCTGCCTTCCCAGATGGAACTGAGTTGGAGCAGAGCGTCCCGGCTCCGCTGCCCATCAAGCCCCAGGATCAGAACGTCGGTGTTGTCGGCGATTTCGCTGGCCAGCGCACTGAATTGGCTCCAGGGGCGTTTGTGAATCGGGGTTCGTCGATCCGTCCGTCGAATTTCCAGGCGCTGCCGGCGAGACAGGGCTCGGTTGGTGATCTGCAACAGATGCAGTTCCGTCTCAGCTCCTTGTTTCCTGCAGGCCGCCAGCATGGTCATGGCCGTCTTTCCGAACGAATCGAAACAGGCGACGGCGACCACCTTGCGGCCGGTCAGGCGCTGGTCAACGGAAAGCGCCATCGAATCGGGCGGAGATGCCGCAAATTAACCGGGAGCCGCGGTCAGCATGTTGCGGCAGAGCTCGAGATCATCCGGGGTGTCGATTTCCGGTCCTGAGTCATCGATCACTACCGGTTGCCATGGGATACAGAAACGGCTGCCACTGGTTCGAAAAGCGGCTGTCGTCATGGCGTAGATGGCGCCCGTTTCCAGGAAGGCCGGTTCAAGATCCTGTCGGCGTCGGCGTGGCTGATGCGGGTCATGGTTGATGCCCTCACCGTCGGCGCGCCAGAGGAACCCATGCCAGGGGGCAACGGCAAAGCTGCTGTTGATGCCAGGGGTGTCCAGGGCCGCCAGAACCCTGTCGATCTGGGCGCCATGGGTGAAGGGAGAGGTGCATTGCAGAAACACCAGGTGTTCCGGCAGCGATCTCTGTTGCTCCAGGGTGTCCAGGGCGTGGAGCAGCGCGGATTCCGAACTGGCTGTGTCGCCTGCAATGGCAGCCGGCCTTCGCACCACCTCCGCTCCGTATTCCTTCGCCGCAGTGGCAATCGCGTCATCGTCGGTGCTCACCACAACCCGTCCCACGCGTGTGCTCGCCTTGGCTGCGGCAACGGTTCGGCTGATCAGAGGCACTCCGCCCACGCTTTGAAGATTTTTCCCTGGGATTCCCTTGGAGCCCCCACGGGCCGGAATCAGCGCCAAAGCTCCAGAGAAGGGATCCATCGGTGAGGATTCACTGCAATCTTTCCTACCCGATGAATCAGCGCTTCGGTGTTCCGGAGACCGGCTTGCTGGCCCACCGCACCATTTCGGCGCTGCTGGCTCCCGCTGAGCTGCTGCCTGGCCGCCGCCGCGATGTGGATGCGCTGCTGGCCTGGGGCCGTCGACCCAGCGCACGGAGGGTGGAGCGGTTGGGTCAGCGCTGGTCGTTGCCGGTATGGCATCTCGAGGACGGTCTGCTGCGCTCCCTCGCCAAAGGGCAAGATCACCCGCCGCTGGCGCTTTTTTTAGACGACCTGGGGGTTCATTTCGATGCCACCCAGCCGAGTCGGCTGGAGCAGCGCATCGCCGACCCTCTTGGGCCAGAGCAGGCGAATCGAGCCCGCCTGCTTCAGGAGCTGTGGTGCTATCTCCGCTTGAGCAAACTCAACCCAGCCCAGGAGTCGCCGCCGCCCAACGAACCCTTCGTTCTTGTGGTTGATCAGTCGTCTGGAGACTGTTCCATTGCCCTAGGCCTGGCGGGGCCAAGGTGTTTCCAGCAGATGCTGAGCGAAGCACTGAGGGATCACCCTGACTGCACCGTGGTGGTGAAGGTGCATCCTGATGTGATCAGGGGCCGAGCGCGCGGTCATTTCCGTCGTCGCGATCTGCAGCATCCCCGTATTCACCTTTGCGCGGATGGACTCCATCCCGCCGCCCTGCTGGAGCAGGCCAGGGCCGTGTATGTGGTGACCTCGCAGATGGGGTTTGAGGCTTTGTTGTGGGGTAAACCCGTTCATTGCTTTGGCATGCCTTTTTATGCCGGGTGGGGGTTGACCAGGGATCGACTGCCGGTACCGGCTCGCCGCAGGGCCGGCGTTGCCCTTGAAGCCTTGGTGCACGCAGCTTTGGTGGCAGGAACCCATTGCGTTGACCCGCATCGGCATCGGCGTTGTTCGATCGAAGAGCTGATGCAGGTGATCGGTCTGCAAAGGCAGCTGCAACGCACCACGCCAGCACGGGTGGAGGCGTTTGGCTTCACTCCCTGGAAGCAGAAAAGCTTGCGTCGTTTTCTAGCCGGTGGTGATGTGCGGTGTCGTTGGGCACTGTCTTTGCCGGGCCGTCGGACTGAAGCGGTCGCCGTATGGGGCCGTCGGGCACGGCCGCGGCTGCTGCGGAAGGCCAAGCAACGGCAACTGCCGGTGTTGCGGATTGAGGACGGCTTCCTGCGCTCGGTTGGGCTGGGCGCTGATCTGATCGATCCGATCTCATGGGTGGTGGATCGCACGGGGATGTATTACGACGCCACGGCCCCCAGTGATCTGGAAACGTTGTTGGCGCAATCGCAGTGGAGCGAGGCGCAGTTGCAGCGTGCTGATGCGCTGCGGCATCGGTTGGTGAGCGAGGCGCTCACCAAATACAACCTGTGGGGACCGTCCTGGCAGCGGCCAGCATCAGCCGGCCGTGTGGTTTTGGTAGTGGGCCAGGTGGAGACGGATGCCTCGATCCGATTCGGTGCGCCTGGATTGAAGAGCAACATGGCGCTGTTAAAGGCCGTTCGCAGGGCGGAGCCGGACGCTTTCCTCGTCTACAAACCCCATCCCGACGTGGTGGCCGGGCTTTGTCGCTCCGGTGCGGGTGAGCAGCAGGCGGATGCGTTCTGCGATCGGGTGATCACGGAGGGTTCCATCTCGGCGTTGTTCGCCCAGGTGGATGCTCTGCATGTGCTCACATCGTTGGCGGGGTTTGAAGCACTGTTGCGGCGAGTGGAGGTGCACTGCTGGGGGCTTCCGTTTTATGCAGGCTGGGGCCTCACGCAGGACCGGCACTCTTGTTCGCGCCGGGGTCGGGCGTTGTCACTCGATGGCCTGGTGCATGGGGCTCTTATCGATTACCCCCGCTATGTCAGCCGCCACAGCGGCTGGTTCATCACGCCTGAGCAGGCCATCGATGACCTGTTGGCCTGGCGTCAGGCCCCCCCCCGCCAGGCGCAGTCCGGTTCAGGCGCTGTTCCGCCATTGGGGCCGGCTGCGACACCGCTAGGGCGTGCCAGGATCAACTCAGTGCTGATCAGCGATTTGGGCAGGGGACGGGCGCCGGCGCTGGTACAGGTGCGTATTGAGGGACCAGTCCTGCTGCTGATGGGACCTATCGGGCTGTTTTTTGCCCGTTTCAGCCGTTATTTGCAGGGTTGCGGAATCCCCGTCACCAAGGTGAGTTTCCCGCTGCGGGAATTTGGCTTCGCCTCAGAGATCTGTGTGCCGTTCCAACAGCCGATGCAGGACTGGCGACCGTTTCTTCGCCAATTGCTGCAGGAGCGCGGCATTCGGCACATCTTTATGTATGGGGATTTCATCATTCCCCACCGGATCGCGATCGAAGAGGCCCAAGCCCTCGGCATTGAGGCCTGGGTGTTCGAGCTGGGATATCTGCGCCCGAATTACGTCACCCTCGAGCGGGATCGGGTGAATGCCCGCTCCAATCTCAATCAGCCTGCGGAGTTCTACCGCGCACTGCCGGCCATTGATCAGCTTCCGCCCTCGATCGTGCTCGATCCAGGCTGGCGTTGGCGCAAAGCCTGGAAGGCACCCACCTTCATTCAGCACGCCTTCACCCGCTATCCGATCATCGAAGGGGAGCACAAGCTGCAGCCCACCCCGCGCTTTCTCTGGTGTCAGCTTCGGGGAAGTTGGCGTTACTGGCTGTACCGCTGGCAGGAGCGGGCGCTCAAGCGTCGGCTGCTGGAGCATCTGTCGTTTTTCCTGGCGGTGCTTCAGGTTTCAAGCGATTCCCAGATTCAGCTGGGATCGCCCTATCGCGGCATGCATGACTTCATTGAAGACGTGATTCGTTCCTTTGCCGCCCATGCTCATGGCTCAGACCATCTGGCGTTCAAGCACCATCCCCGTGATCGTGGATACAACAATTACGGCCAGCTGATTTCGCTGCTGGCGGATCGCTATGGCGTCGATGGCCGGGTGCATTACATCCACGACGGCCCTCTGAGCCGTTTTCTGCGCACCTGTCGTGGGGTGATCACCGTGAACAGCACGGTGGGACTGCAGGCTCTGTTCCACGCTGTGCCCACGAAAACCATGGGCAACACCTTTTACAACCTTGAGGGTCTGACAGACCAGAAGCCCTTGGATGCCTTCTGGCGGAACCCGCAACCCAGTGAGCGGCCCTTGTTTTGGCGCTTCTATCACCACCTGGTGATGACCACCCAGGTGAATGGCAATTTCGATGGAGACTTCCCCTTCCGCACGACCTTCCCGATCGGACCAGAGGCCCGCCAGCTGGAGCCACAGCCGCAGCTGCACCATCTGAAAAAGCAACGCTCTGACTCTTGGCTGGCGCTGCCGGGGAGGGTGATGGCGCGGTCGGCCTGGGCCGTTCTTGGTTTTCTGCTGTATGGCCTGCAGTTGCCTGCGATTTTGCTTCGCAGGCCCGACTGGGCCGCACGGCTGATGATCTGGGCTTCAGCGGTAGCCCTTCGTGCCCTGGGGATTCAGGTGGTGGTCGACGACAGTCAGCCGAGTGAACCATCTGGCATCCCTTTAGTGCACATCTTCAACCATCGCAGCCCCTGCGATGGCTTGGTGATTCAAGGGGTGCTGCAGCTGCCGGGGATGACCACGGCTCAGTTGCATCTGAAATGGGTGTTGCCCGGTTATGCAGCCGCTGCCCGAAACGCTGGATCTGCGGTGTTGGACCACCGCGAGACGAGTTCACGCATGGAAGGCATGCTTCAGGCGTCGACGCTGCTGCGGGATCACGGCCAAATCATGCTGGCTCCCAATGGCTCACTGGTGACGCCGATCGAGGAGCGGGTGTCCCCCAGCGCTTGGATGCTGGCCCAGCATTACAAGGGTGTCGTTGTGCCCTGGGTGTTCCGATACGACGGCTTGAACGGTGCTGTGGGAGCGCGCTACAAACCTCTGGCGCTTCTGTTCAGCCGTTTGACGTCTCCGCAAGGGACGATTCACTGCAGGCGCGGCCGCTCCGCAGACCTGCAGCTCCCGGAGGATCCCCGAGACCGGCAGGGATTCAGCCGGGCGGTTCAGTCTTACTACCGGCAAGCACAAGGCTGATGTTGTGACCGCCGAATCCGAAGGCGTTTTTCAACAGCAGTCGTGATGTGGGCTCTGAATTCAGCTCGACGGGGCCTTTCACGGTGACGGCAAGATTCACCTCTTGATCCAGTGGATCGGCGTTCACGCTTTGGGGGACGACTCCATCGCGCAACCATTGCAGGGCGAGGATCGTTTCCACGGCTCCAGCTCCCCCGAGCAGATGGCCCAGCTGTCCTTTCGGAGCACAGACGGGGAGCAGGTCCACCGTCTTGCCCAGGCTGCGACGCAACGCTCTGACTTCGGCCAGATCACCCAGCCGTGTGCCCGTTGCGTGGGCCTGAATCGCGCAGAGATCGCTGGGGCTGATGTCGGCCCTGCGCAGGGCGTCATCAATCGCTTTGCTGGCCTGAAGGCCTTGGGGCTCCGGGGCAACAATGTGGTGGGCATCACTGCTGCTGCCGCTGGCCAGAAGCCATCCCTTCACGGCAGAGGGTGGCGTATCACTGCTGCGCATCAGGGCAATCATTCCAGCCCCTTCCGACAGCACAAAACCATCCCGATCGGCTCCATAGGGGCGGGACGCTTCCTTCGGAGCGTCGTTGCGGCTGGACAGAGCTCGCATGGCTGAGAAGCCCACCAAACCAAGGCGGTTCACCGGGGCTTCCGCACCACCGGCCAACACCAGATCGGCTCGATCGTCATTCAGCAGCATCTGCCCCAGCATCAGTGCCTCGGCGCCCGAAGCGCAGGCTGAAACCGGTGTGTGTGCACCACCTTGAATGCCCAGATCAATCGCGACCTGCCCGGCCGGTGCATCCGGGATCAGCATGGGTACCGTCAGGGGATTGACCCGGTCCGGGCCACCCTCAGTCAGCTGCAGGTGCTGCTCGTGCATCGTGGAAAGGCCGCCGATGCCGGTGCCCAGAACCACAGCAACACGGCTGGGATGGATGCCGTCCGCCAGTGAAGACGCCATCGTCCAGGCTTGTCTGGCCGCCACCAAAGCCAATTGAGCGCAGCGATCGGATCGCCGCCGGAGCAACGGTGAGAGGCTTTCGAGAGCTGATGGGGACACCCGTCCACCAATGCGGACAGGAAGATCAAGCGACCAGTCGTCCTTCAGCGATTGAATGCCGCTCCGGCCATCGCGAAACGCTTGCCAGGTGCTGTCTGGATCCCCACCCAGCGGGGTGACGGAACCCCAGCCAACAACGGCACTGGGATCAGGCCTGATCGGCATGGGATCGCTGAAGACTCAGTTGCTCCAGATGGTTCTGCACATCACCAACGGTGCGGAATTTCAGCAGCTCTTCTTCGCGGATGCGGATTCCAAAGCTGGTGTCGGCTTCGATCAAGATTTCATAGAAGCCAAGAGAATCAATACCAACGTCTTCCATCAGGCGGGCTTCCGGCGTAATCGATGCAGGATCAGCCCCAGAGATGCGATGCAGGATCTCGATCAAGCGTCCCTGCAGCTCCTGCTTATCAGGGAAACTTTCTCCCAACGCGTCAGTCCTCTGTCGTCAGGTCAAAGTACCAGCGTCGGAGGGGTCATTTCTTGCCGCGGTACCAGCTGAACTGTTGGTAGAGCGGTTGATGGGGAAGATCGATGAACAGTGCCAACCGTTCCGGGGGAAGGTCGCGGAGATTGGCGGCCATCAGAATTTCAGTGATCTGATTGAAGTCGCGCGCCAGGGATAAGTCGCAAACCTTGGCTTCCATCAGGTTGAAGTACTGACGCAGCAGGACCGGAAGGCGAAAGTCTTCCGAGTGGCGGCGCCGGATCTCCTGCTCCAGGGCCTGGATATTGCCGCTGGGGTGAGGATTGTCATCCGGTGCGATGTCTGCGATGGGATGTCTTGGAACAGGCAGATCCACGCCCTGGCGCCTGTAGGGGGGGCGCATCATCGCTGTGAGAAAAGCGGTGTTCACGGCATCGCTCTGGGCGAAATGGTTGTAAGACACCAAACCGTGCAGCAGGTCATAACCACTGAGTGCTGCCAACAGGATTCCCCCACGGAACAGGGCCATCAGGGAATGAGGCTGCCGCTGGAAGCGCTGCGCCAGGGCGACACGACCGATCTCCAGATGGTTTTGCTGGGCGGCGAGCTGAGCTTTGATTCCGGGATACACATGCTCCAGGTAGGACCCTTCTCGGCCGGGGAGTTCGGTGGACCCGGCTGGTATGAACTGAAGGCGTGCTGCGCCGGCTAAGGATCCGCTTTTGCGTTCCACCAGCAGAAGGTGGTCGTAGTGGGCATCGCGCCCGTCGAGGTCGCGTTCGTCGCCGGAACCCGACAGTTGCTGGCGGTATGTGGCTTCCCTCAGCCGACCAACGGAGTCGGCCACAGCGTCGAACTTGCTTCCTGCCAGCAGGTGCAGGTCCAGTTCGTCGATGGCCAGCAGACGGGTGTCGGTGGCTTCGGCCATCGCGATCGGGATGGACGGACCAGACAGCGTCATTGTTATTCCAAACCGTCTCATTTTGAGGGAAGATTAAGGCCGCTCTTCGTGCTCCGATTTGTTTCGGATGCTGTTATGACCGCCACCCTTCGTGCTTCGTTCCCCCTTCAAGGCCGGTACATGGCTGGGTGCGCAGCTCTGGTGGCCGGTTTTGTTGCGGTGGCAGCGGCTCCACCAGTCGCAGCAGCGCCGATTGCGGCGGCTTCCAGTCTTGGATCTGTAGGACGTGATGCTGTGCGCTACCGACTCGGCCCTGGCGACCGCCTGGCGATGTCGGTCTTCAAGATGGAGGGCTATCAGGCCAAGGTGGAGGTGCTCAGTGACGGCACCATCAATCTGCCGCGCATCGGCACCGTGGATGTCTGGGGTCTGACCCTGGAGCAGGCGCGTCTGCGGATCACTGCCAGGTACGAAAAGTTTTTGAGACGACCTCTTGTTTATCTCGATCTTGAGGCATCCAGGCCGGTCAAGGTCACGGTCACCGGTCAGGTGGAACGCCCCGGAGTGTTCAGCCTTCCCAGCACGACAGCCACGGGCTGGCCAACGTTGGTGGATGTGGTTCAGAAAGCAGGTGGCGTGACAGCCAGTGGAGATTTATCTCAGATCGAAGTGCTGCGGCCAGCCATGACGCCAGGGGGGCGTTCGCGTACGTATCGGTTCGATTACCTGTCGGTGCTTCGTGAGGGGGGGCACGCTCCCAACCCGTTGATTTACGACGGTGACAGCATCCGAGTTCATCAAAGCGTGGGTGCCAATAACGCTGACCTGATCACAACCGCTGCATCGAACTTCGCCCCAGACACGATCAAGGTCAACGTGATTGGTGAGGTGTCTCGCCCAGGGGTTCAGCAGGTTCCCTCGAATGCTCCTCTTTCCCAGGCGGTCCTCGCTTCGGGAGGCATCACCCGTCGCGGAAGTGAGAACACCGTGGAGTTGATCCGCGTGGATGGCAACGGCAAGTCTTCTGTCACTGAGATGAGCTTTGATCCCAAGGCGGTGCTCAGCAGCCCGACCAATCCACCTCTGCGCCAGGGGGATGTGGTGGTTGTGAACCGAACCGCACTGGCGAAGGTCACCGATGGACTGACCGATGCGTTCTCACCGCTGACGCCGATTGTGAATGCAGCGTCGATTTTCCGCATCCTGGGCCTGCCCACCGGCTTGGCGAATTGAAGCATTGAAGGGGGATTTTGCCCCCTTCAAAGTCTCAAATGCCCAGCCGCTCCCAGATCACGCCCAGATTGGCTTGGTGCAATTCCGTGCTGAAGCATTCGGTGAGCTCTGCCGCACTGAGCCGACTGGTGACATCGTCATCGGCCTCGAGGTTGGCGCGGAAGTTCCCTCCTTCGGTATTCCAGGCGGTATGGGCGTTGCGCTGCACAATTTTGTAGGCCTCTTCACGGCTCATGCCAGTGCCGACAAGGGCCAGCAGCACCCGTTGGCTGAACACCACACCGCCATAGACGTTCATGTTGCGCCGCATGTTGTTGGGGTAGACCCCAAGCCCCTTCACCACGCTGGTCATCTCTCGCAGCATGAAGTGCAAGGTGACAGAGCAATCCGGAAGCATCATTCGTTCCGTAGAGCTGTGGCTGATGTCCCGTTCATGCCACAGCGCCACGTTTTCCAGAGCTGCCACCACGTAGCTACGCAGCACCCGGGCCAGACCGCTGATCCGCTCGCTGCGGATTGGATTGCGTTTATGGGGCATGGCTGAGCTGCCCTTCTGCCCCTTGGCGAAGTTCTCCTCCACCTCCAGAACATCGGTGCGCTGCAGATTGCGAATCTCCGTTGCAAAGCGATCCAAGGAGGCAGCAACGAGGGCCAGCGTCTGAACGTAATCGGCATGGCGATCCCGGGAGATCACCTGGGTGCTGGCGGTGTCGGGCGTCAGGCCGAGGATGTCGCAACTGATCGCCTCCACCTGGGGATCAGTGTTGGCATAGGTGCCCATGGCACCGCTGATCTGCCCAACGGCCACGTCCTCTTCCAGCCTCTGCAGCCGGCTGCGGTTGCGCTCCGCTTCCGCCAGCCAGCCGGCGATCTTGAATCCGAAGGTGATCGGTTCGCCATGAATGGCATGGGAGCGGCCGATCATCTCGGTGCCCTTGTGCTTGCGAGCCAGGTCCCTTAAAGCATCGGTGAGGTGATCCAGTTCGGTCCGCAGCAAGGCGACGGAACGCTTGAGCTGCAGGGCCAGGCCTGTATCGAGAACATCGCTGCTGGTCATGCCCACATGGATGTGACGACCGGCATCGCCCACATATTCATTCAGGTTGGTGAGAAAGGCGATCACGTCGTGGCGCACTTCCGCTTCGATTTCGAGGATGCGTTCAACCTCGAAATGGGCCTTGGTTTTGATCGTGTCCAGAGCCTCCTGGGGTACGCGTCCTAGCCGGCAATTCGCTTCGGTGGCTGCAATCTCCACATCCAGCCAGCTTTGGAACTTGGCCTTCTCACTCCAGATGGCCCCCATCTCAGGGAGGGTATAGCGCTCAATCACCGGCTCGCTCGGTTGAATTACCTCAAGACTCTATAAAGAAGGGTCGCCAAAAAAAAAAGCCCCTCGAGAGGGGCTTAAAAATTGAAGCTGTAAGGGCTCAGTCGAGACCTTGGATTTCGATGTAGCTGGGTAGTTCGACTTCACCATTAAGAATATCTTTGCCACTGAAGGAATCATCACCAATTTTGATGGTGTCCTTCTTAGACAAATCAGTAACAACAATTGAGCCTTTGCCAATTTTGTTGGCAGGAAGCTCAAGAACGTCTCTACCTTTGCCAAGGGTGATTTCGTTTCTACCCTTAATAATAGAATTTTCCTTAAAGGTGATGGTATCGGCACCCTTGCCGCCATCAATGCTGGCGTTCCGAACTTCAACTCCGTTATTGAATTGAACAGAGTCAGCAGATTTTTTCTTAAAAGTGACGCTGCTGTTGTTGAAGCGACCAGTGTTGACGTTTACGACGCCATCACCTTTACCTTTGACAACAATGTCACTTTCATTAATTTTGGTTGTATTGAAAGCAACAGTTGAGGAATCACCCTTTTCTGTTTTGGCTGTGAAAGTTGATGTGGCAACTTTTTTTCCTACAACAGCTGTTGTAGAACCGGTTTCGGAAGTGACTTTAACGTCGGAAACTTTCTTGGTGACGGCAACCTCAATGCCTGAATCAAGCTCAACGATTTCAATGCTGTCAGCTGCTTCTTCTGGAAGTGTGACTTCAATATCAGGAATGTCCTGACCGAGAGTTGCCATGGCTAACGAGGAGATGAGAGACGCTCCTGGCGAGCCTAAATGCTCTTTTCATTACTCCGGTATCCATTGGGACAATTTCAAGGCCGTTACGCAAAATCCGCGTAGTTACTGACCGGTCTCGCCACTATCGAATCTTGCTTGTATCCCTAGATCCAATGCAATGACTGGGTTTGACGTGCTTCACCAGGCTCGAAGGGACGTATTGGGGTTCCCTGACAACGGCGGGTCGCTCAGCAATCTGGCCAAATATCTCCGCCGTTCGGATCAATTGGCTGATGCGCTCAGTTGGAGTCGCTGGGCTGTACGTCCTCAGGCATGGCCCGAAGGTTGCGTTGATCCACGTGCATACCGGGTGCAGGCCGAGGTGCTGATCGATTTGGGCTTGTTCTCGCAGGCGGATGCTGCTTTTTACCTCGCCGATCCCGGAGGCTCCTCGCCGGTAGTGCAATGGAGTCGCAGTCGCGCTCTGATGGGTTTGGAAGCTTGGCCAGAAGCCTGGGCCTTGGCCGAGCATCGCTTCCAATTGGAGGCTCTGCCAACAGCTGCTTTGCCCTGTCCGCATTGGCAAGGCTGGCCACAGGTCAAAAGCGTTTTGATCTGGGATGAGCAGGGTTTTGGAGACAGCTTGCAGGCACTTCGATGGCTACCCATTGCGTTGCAACGCGTCGAGCACATCACTGTTTGTGTCAGAACGCCACTGGTGAACTTGTTGCGGGATGGCCTGGCATGGCTGGGGAATCGCCTGAGAGTCCGCTCGCGGGATGAGATCACGTTTAAGTCCTTTCAACACTCATGTCATGGCTCTCTGCTCAGTCTTCCAACACTCTTGGGTTGTGATTCTTTGTCGCCAGGACATGTATTGCGGCTGCCAAAACGTTCAGCGGTGTTCCCTCAAACCAAAACGATTGGCTTGGTATGGGAATCGGGTCGTTACAAGGACGACCCATTTAATGCTCTGGAATATCGGCGTAAGTCGTTGCCGCCGGTTGTGCGTGAACGCCTTCAAGCTTCATTAGAAGCTCGTGGCCTAGTTGTGGTGTCGTTGCAGCTTGGAGATTCTGCTGTTCCCCACGGTGCTGATTTTTTGGAGCAGGCTGAGGCTCTGCTTGGTTGCCAGCTGTTGCTCACGGTGGATACGGCAGCCGCTCATCTGGCTGGTGTCTTGGACTTCCCTGCCTGGCTAATGCTCCCTTGGTCTGCAGCAAGCAGATGGCAACGCGGTCGTAGTACAACACCGCTGTACAGGTCACTCAAACTTATTCGTCAACCCCGGCCTGGAGATTGGGATGGAATGCTGCAGTTGCTCTTTCAACGGTTAGATCAATTAGAGGCTGCTTGATTGCTATCGCGATGCAGTTGCTGGAAGAGCTCTTCGTACTGCTTTAACGATGTCTGGAGATTGAAGCGTTCTTCAACAATCTTTCTCCCCGCTTGGCCCAATCTTCTACTTTGCTCTGGATTGGATAGAAGTCCCAAAATGGCTGCGGCCAGTGCTGCTGGGTCGTCAAAAGGAACGACTAAACCGCTCTGATTGTCGATCAGCTCCTGTTCGACTGGGCTTCCAATATTGGTGATTATCGGCGCAGCGCAAGCCATAGCCTCGAGCACGCTCCACGACAGGGTGTAGGGATAACTCAACGCAAGGTGGCACGCACTGCATTGCAAAAGCTGCAGCATCCTGGCGTGATCTACATAGCCGAGAAGGTGAACGCGATTGCGATCAACCTGTTGATCCCATAGCGCAATGCAATCTTGCAGATGACTGTCGCCGCTTGGGGTTTCCATCCCGTAGCCATTGTGGTGCTCATCACCGATCAACAGCAGCTGGGCTTGAGGATGAGCTTTGCTGACTTCGGGCCAGGCCCGGAGAACCTGCCGCAGTCCACGCAAAGGTTCCAGTTGACGTGAAACGAAAGTGACAATTGGATCTCCAGCTTTCAGGTAGGTATTTGCTAGTTCCACTGTCGCCTTGTTGTTCGGGTGGATTGTGCTTAGATCTAATCCCTCGGGCAGGAGAGTCAGCTTATTTCTCAATTGGTGAGGGAAGCTATTGAGCTGATTGCGGCTGGCTACAAGAGCCGCATTAGCTTGTATGATGCAGAGCTCGCTGACCAGATTTGGCAATAAAAAGGGGTCTCCATACAGAGTTTTTCCGTTCAGATCTGGATCGAAACCGATTCCTAGGGCAGAGGCATGGCCCCAAAGCTCTGGCATCACAATGAGGGGAGTGTTCCTCCAGACACTCCGCAATTGAAGTGCTTCTCCCCAGCCGCTGTGAGCAAGAACAAAGTCTGGCTGGAGCTCCTGTTTTTTGAGTTCCCGGCATATCCCACCGACGGTTTTTCCCCTCTGCAGCATGGTGAGCCTGCTTGATGCGGGCAACTGATACATGTAATGAATCAAGCCGCTCCAGGCATTTCCCGCCGGTGGATCAGCTGCACTGATGGCACTCACTTGGTGGCCTTTCTCCAGCCAGGCAGGAGCTAGGTCACGGAATTGACCTGGAAAATTCTGGTGGATCAACAACAGGTTCATGGCCTAAACCCTATGGCTTAGACATCGAACCGCGTAACCTCAGCCGCAATTCAAAACAAGCCATACCTATGGGTTTGCGCACCTGGCTTAGACAACGACTTGGCAGGCACTCCGTAGAAAGCATCGACCTTTTGGGGCAGGTAGCGCTTCAGGTGCCGGCTCCGGAGCGTTTGGGCATCAGCCTGGCGATGCCTGCACAGCCTTGGTCAGTGTCCAGGTTGGAGGGCTTATTTCGCGAGGCCTCGCTTCAACCCACTGCTTTGAGCTTGAAAGCGGCCCGTTTGGCACGGCATCGCCTCGCAGTGTTCTGGCTGTCGGCTCCAGTGGATCAATTGGAAGAGCTTTATGCCGGTGGGATTGGCGACTTGCAACGCCAGCAGCTGAATTGCGGGCTTGGACAACAAATGTTGTCGAGCGATGAAAAAATTTGGCGCGATCAGCTAGCAGCCGAAATGGTGAAACCAGAGGCTGTTTCAAGTCAGTTGAATGTAATTCTGGCTTTGATGCCCTATACCAAACCCGGCAAGTTGAAACTTGCAGATCCCATACATGCACTACCCAACTGGCTGTTGGCAGATTATGTGGCTTATTGCGCTCCAGAGTTGAAACATGAGCTCGAGGGTCCCGCTGGTTTACTCGAACCGGCCTCCGAAATTACTCAGCCTGCTGTTGAGCAAGCAACGGTTTATAAGGAAGATTTTCTCCCGCTCACGGATCGTCGTGGTGAAGACGCCTTGGATTGGTTTCGTGATGAGGGTGCGCTCACCCGTATGAAATCCCTCGTCAATCTTTATGGGATGGCTCCAGAGGATGAGGAGACTCTGTCGGAACTTAGTGGACTGCGCAAGGTGTTGGCTCAGCTGTGGCTTGATGTGGAATCTTCGCAGGTTGAGAGTCTCTATCAGCTGCCCGTTGGGTTAATCACTCGTAGCTTGATTACCTCCGGTTTCGGCAAAGAGCTGGTGGATGACGACGATGCAAGGGCCCGTCAAGATCTTCCAGCGCTCTCAGCCAATATTCAGAATCCTGAATGTCACGGCCCGTTGTTGGCCACCCTGCTGTATTACGCCCCAAACGCAATTGCGTTTGAAGCAACTGCTGGGCTTCCTGAGTGGCTATTGCAGGAATTGCAGAGCTTTTGATTCTCCTTTTGACTTCAATTAGGGAGTGCTCCAGGATTGTTACCATTGAGATATCGCATTACGCGTTTGTTTAGCCATTCGTCGAAAATTTCATCAAGCATGGCTTCTTTAGTGTTGTCATCGAGGCGGGCACCTTCCCAGTGCTCGAGCCGCAATATCACCCAGATGTCCTCGAGAAAAAATGGTGGCCATAACTGCCCGGGTTGACTGACCCGTAGTTTCTCGGCAACCGTTTCATTGGCTTGGCTCAGTGGGTAAGGGCCCAGAAGTCCTCTTGTTTGTTGTTCAGATCCCTCGGAATAGTTGGCGGCCAACTCTTCAAAACTGGCTTCTCCTTCCAGAAGCTGTTGATGCAATTCAAAGGCCAGATCACCGTTGGCAACGCGAATCAGCGAGTAGGTGACTTGGTCGAGATCCAGCTTGCGGTTGAGAAAACGCAGCTCGACTTCTTCCGCAAAGGCCTGACTCTGAAACACGCTGACTCGATGCCCTTTGGTAGCGAAGTAGATCAGATCGTCCTCCGTCCAGCTCTTGCTGTTCAGGAATGGTTGTAGTTGATCCTGAGCAGTGATGCCCTGTTCGGATAGGTATATCTGAGTGAGCTGGTCAACATCGTCTTCGGGTAGATCGATTGCCTGACAGATTTCGTCGTAAACAGCGGCCTGGGCAATGGCTAGGCAAAGTCCTTGCTGCCTGGCAATGCGATTGAGTTCCTGGGATGAAATAAAGGGAACTCCAGGTTTGAGTTCAATCCACTGGTCTTTTACTGAAGGTTGCGTCTCGTTCATCAGGCGTGAAACTCCTGCCAGACCAGCCAATAGATCAGAAAACCAACTGGTGGCACCAATACAAGGGGTAAAAAGGCGAAAACCGTCATCAGAGGTTGCCCAAGCAAAATGGGGATCAACCAGATCAACACATAACAAATCAGCACCGCAGCAATGCGCTGACGACTCTCCTTAAGCCAGGCCCAGAGACGACGCAAGCGCACGCGGGCCAGAGACCGTCGAGATCGAGATTCGCTGGGGAGATAGGACCAGAGCGGATGGATCGGGGTCTCAGCGGAGTGCTGGAGTTGCGCTGCGATGGAGCGTCTTCCAACGCGCTTGCGAGCTCGGCGCAGAGCCTGATTGGAACCAAGACAGTGTTTGAGCTTCTTGAAACTCTCCTCTTTGACTTCTTCTTGATTGTCTACGACAGCAACGGAAGCCTTTCCTCTTTGGCCTTTGCCGAAGAGCTTCCCAAATCCAAATTTGTCTCCAGCACCTAAGGCCATTAGCGCATTCTCTCCAGACTGCGCATTCGGTTTTCCATTGCTCCAGTGATGGTGGAGATGAAACGCCGCTCGCGAAGGAACACATCAGCCGTCAGGCTCATGCCGGATTGGAGGGGAATGGTGCGATTTCCGGCTTGCAAAGTCTGGCGTTGAAGTTCAAGCACCGCTGGAAAATGTAGACCTTGTGCATTGGTGCCCAGCACCCGTTGCTGTTCGTCTGGGGTGAGGGCATCGGACCCGATCCGTAACACTTTGGCTGGGATGAAACCGAAATCTTGGCGGGGAAATGAGGTGACGGCAACATCAGCGCGCTGACCCGGTTGGATGAACCCAATCGCTGAATTGGGCAGATAAACCTTGGCCTGTAGATCATCCTCCGGAATGATTTTGAGTAGGGGTTTGGTTTCACCCTGGCGTTGAACCACGCTGCCGCGGCTCACGCTCACATCAAAGATCACACCTGAAGTTGGTGCGTTCACCTCAATGTTGGAGAGCAGCACTTCCGTTTGCTGGATTTCACGATCCAGCTGGGCGATGTTGCGCAGGTTGTTTTCAATTTCGCGGCGCAATTCCGCATCGTTACCGGCAATGGTTGAGATGGCTGTGGCTTCCAGGCGTGCTGCCTCTCGCAACTCGATTTCGATATCGCTGCGCAGGTCATCAACCCGTTGCTGGGCTTCGAGGGCCTTCAGTTCGCTGCTGGCGCCATCCTCCAGCAAACGGGTATAGCGGGCCGCGATGTTCTCTGCGGTGGCCAGGGACTGACGCAGCCCTTGCAGTTGTGCCTGGCTTCGGGCCAAAGCTTCTTTGGCTGCGGTGTTTTCTCCGCCCTGCTGCGATCGCTGACTCTGAAGTTGCTGCTGTTGGTTGGGGGTGAGATCCGTTGTGTCGAGCTCACCCAGAATCACCCGATTGATTACCACCTGATTGTTCAGCCGTTCGCGGTTGCTGCGGGCCGCCGTCAGGCGCGCATCGGCATCGCGTTGATCGAAGCGGATCAGGGTGGTTCCTTCCTCCACGCGCTGGCCTTCTTTCACCAGCACTGCTTCTACTACGCCTGGCACTGCGGCTTCGATATCGCGCACGGCCTGGATCGGCTGTAATTTCCCCTGCACGGCCACGGTTTCCTGCAAAGGGGCGAGGAATGACCACACCCCAGCGAAACCAACGGCTCCCACCAGACTCCACACCAGGACGCTGCGGTTTCGGTTGGTTTTCTTCAACAACACCGGCTGGTTGAAACTCCAGGGCGGCGCGGCTTGTTCTGGGGTCTGTTCGGCCGGCGCGATGATGAAGGGATTGGGTCGCTGCTCGGGGCGCGGTTCGATGGCACCCATCAGCTCAATCCTTCCTGACTCTGGCTCTGGTACAAGGCGTAATACCAGCCTTGACGTTCCATCAGTGCGTTGTGATCACCCACTTCCATCACAGCACCCTGATCCATCAGCACAATCTTGTCTGCTGGCCGCACGGTGGACAGCCGGTGGGTGATGAAGAAGACTGTGCGGCCGCGAAATGCTTCAAACAGATTGCGGCAAACCTCACGTTCAGTGCGGGCATCCAATGCACTGGTGGCCTCATCGAGGATCAGCATTCGCGGGTTCTGCAGAACGGCGCGAGCCAAGGCCATCCGCTGGCGTTGCCCTCCGGACAGTCCGGCGCCTCGTTCGCCCACCGATGAGTTGTAGCCCTGGGGCATCTCCATGATGAAGTCGTGGGCGCAGGCGATTTTTGCAGCCCTGATCAGCTCCTGGGCGGTGGCATCAGGTTTGACCATCAGTAGGTTTTCCTTGATCGTGCCGTCAAAAAGAAGTGAATCCTGGGGCACGACACCGATCTGTCGGCGCAGTGAATACAGCTCAACCTTGTTGATGTCCATGCCATCGATTAGCAATCGACCCGTATCTGGTTCGTAGAACCGCGGTAGAAGTTTGAGCACAGTGGATTTGCCGGAGCCTGACCCTCCGACCATGCCCACGAAAGTTCCCTGAGGAACATCCAGGGAAACGTTGTGGAGAATCTGGGGGCCGCTGCTGCTGTAGCTGAAATCCACCGATTGAATCGAAACGCTGCCGGCGATCGGTGGCATGGGGATGTTGGTGGCCTGCTGAGCGGATTGCTCGGTGGGGCGATCGACCACATCCGCTGCCAGTTGCAGGTTGCGGCTCTGAATCTTGAACTGCTGCCAGGTCTGCACCAACTTGATCATGGGCCCGGTGACCCGGCCTCCCATGATCCTGAACGCGAAGAGAGCGCCGATGTTGAGCTCGCCTTTGCTGATCAAATAAATGCCCACCACCATCTGGGCGATCTGGGTGAGTTCACTGATGAATTTGGCCAGTGCATTGATGGTTTCGCTGCTCACCTTGAGCTTGAAGTCTTCTCCGATGAAGCGGGAGTAGCGGTCTTGAAACTCCCAGCGGGTTTTGAGTTCGGCGTTCTGGGATTTGATCGTCTGAATGCCGGTAATCGCCTCGTTGAGGTAGCTGTTGGTGTTGATGGCCTGGGCCACGGTTCTGTCGATCTGTCCTTCCACCAGGGGGTTGGCGATAAAGGCCAGCACGATGAACAGCGGTAGTGCACTGAGGGTGATCAGCGTGAGCGTGGGGCTGATCCACCAGAGCACCACTAGAAATAGAAAACTGAAGCCGAAATCGAGAATTGAGGTGAGTGCCTGGCTGATCAGGAAGTCGCGCAGTCGATCCAGCTGGGTGAAGTAATAGGTGATGCGCCCCACCGGCCGCTCATCGAAGAACCCCTGGGGCAGCCGGACAAGTCGGTCGAGAATTGTCTCGCGGGTGTCCATATCCACCCGGTTGGCAATTCCGGTGAAGATCAGGCTGCGCAGGGCCGACACCACGGCTTCGAGAACGCAGGCTGCCACCAGGATGATGCCGATGCTGATCACACCATCGATCGCATCGGTACCACCGCTCTGCGCTGAGATCATGCGGAAGATGCCCAGGCCGATCACGATGCCCAGCACGGTGGTGACGGCGGTGCAGGCCAGCACCTGAATCAGTTCATCGCGATGGGGGGCTAGATAGGGTCCATACCAGCCCCAACTGAAGCGGCTTTCTTTGCTGCCTGGCCGGCGACGGGCCAGCAAAAGCGAGAGACGTTCGCTGCCTACAGGCAACAGCGCCGCAGCGGGTACGACCATGGGGCCAAGCTCAGGTTCCAGCAGCCGCAGTCGCCCATCTGGTTCGATTCCTTCCACCACCGCAAAGTGGCCCTGATGTTCCAACACAGCCGGTGTTGGCAAGCGCTGCAGCTGGTTGAGGGGGATTTCGGTGAGGGAGACCGAAAGATCGAGGCTGGCGATCAACTGGCCGATGTTGAACAGGTTCAGGGCCGGCTGGCGCTCCAGCAAGGCATTGATCTGATCGAGCAGGCTGTCGCGATTAAAGGGGACGCCGTAGTGGAGGGCAATCGCTTGGCAGATGGCCAGGGGGATGTCTCTGGGTCCACTGGCCCGCGGTAGTTCGAAAACCTCAGGGGTGACGGCGGTAAGTCGTGGTTGCTCGGCTGCTGCGGCCACTAGCTGGCCCATTTCAGCCTTGACCAAGGCCTGCTGTCGTTGCTGTTCGGGATCTGGCAGCCAGATCAGGCGTTTTTGGGGTTGTTCGTCTGTGGCCGTGGATGGGTCATCCCAGCGGTTCCCATCAGGCCCGTACCAGTGGCCAGGGCCATCGAGATCGGCGGGGGTGGGATCGCTACCCACCAGCCAACGGAGCTGGGGCAACAGCTTTTGCCACTGCTCCAGTTGGACGTTGCGGCCCTGATCGGCATGGGCCAATTGCTGCAGCAGATGCACCGCTTCGATGGCGGGTGTCTGCTCGGCGCACCACTGACCTAGGCCAGGTTCGGTCTCCCAGAGCTGGTGCAGCTCAGCTGTGGGAATGAATTTGAGGCTGGAGGGCTCGGCGGCGCGAAGGTGCTCGATCGGCCGCTGGTGCAGCGAGCTCAACCAGCCGACCAGATCGCCGGCTGTATGCCGTTCAACGGTGCGCCACTGCTGGCTTGGGGGCAGGCAGGCAAGGCTGCGAATGCTGCCGGATTCGATCCACCAAATGCCAGGAGCCGGTTGACCGGCGGCCAGCAGCTCTTCTCCGGCCTGAAGAGTCAGCGTTTTGAAGCCCTGGCTGAACAGGCTCTGGATGCCGTCACTAATTCCTGAAGGACTGGCCGCCAACTCTCTGAATTACCTCTAGATGAAGCTTACCCAGGAGGCTCTCTGGGAATCTATATCTTATTCTGTGTCACTATTGGAGCGATGTAATTGCGCCGTTTTTAAAAATTCAGCTCTACTCCAATGGATGAAACTACCCTTCGTAAGGGATTCATCCTGGACGACTATAGCGTTACGCGGCTGAATCCCATTACCCAGGACGTCAGCAAACAGCTGTTGCCGGTCTACGACATGCCGATGATTTATTACACACTCAGCTATGGGATTCGCGAGGTGCTGATCATCACTGCACCCACGACAGGGTGGCAGTCCAGCGCTTGCTCGGCGATGGCAGCCGCTGGGGCATGACGATTAATTACGCCGTACAACCAAGCCCGGACAGGTTGCCCCAAGCCTTTTATTCGGTGAAGATTTCCTTGCGGACCTTCCTTCTGCGCTGGTGCTGTGGGACAGCCTTTTCGAAGGGAATGATCTGCTGCCCCAATTTGGTAAAAAGCAAAAATCAAGTCCAGGGAGCGACTGTCTTTGACTTTTCTAGTAAGCGATCTTGAGCGTTGTGGCCTAGCCGAGGTCGATGCCGATTACAGCGAGCAAAGCATGAAGCTAAATCTTCAACAACTCTAGAGCGGTAACGCGTTCATCGGTTTGTATTTCTACGACGACATGGTGGTGGAATGGGCCCGCTATGTGAAGCCCTCAACCGGGGGAGAGCTGGAGATCAACGATTTCACTCAAATTTATCTGGAAGAAGGGTTGCTGCTGGTGGAGCTGATAGGTGGGGGTTATGGCTTGGCTAGATACCGGCACTTGCGACTCTCTCAATGATGCCGGCAGCTACATCCGCACTCTGGAATATCGTCAGTGGCTGAAAGTGAGCTGCCTGAAGGAGGTGGCCTGGCGCCAGAGTGGATCACAGCCGTTGAATTGAATCAGCTGGCGCAGTCCTTGAAGAAGAGTTTCTACGACTGCGACCTCCTCAAGATGCTTGAAGAGAGCGACAACGTGGATTTGTAAACCAGCCTGGATGCAGTGCATGTAACTTAAATAAAGACTTCCAAAGGTCAAACCGTGGAAGGTCAACTGCTGATCAAGCCCCAGGCCTTTGGAGATTAGATTTCCTGGTTACTCGAAAGTTGGAACCAACGGGAGTTCCGTGAAGCGGTTGGTGAATCGGTGCTGTTCTCGCAATCCAACCACTTTTGCTCGATTCAGGGTGTGCTGCGGGAGCTCGCACTGGAACTTCAGGCTAAGTCGGTGTGTGCAGGGTCGGAGCGATTTACGAAGTCGCCGTCGACATTCGGCGTGATTCGCCGACTTTTGGGCAATGGGTTGATACTCACTCAGTGCCGAAAACAAATCTCAGCTGTGGGCACCCGAGGGCTTTGCCCAGGGCTTTCTCACTCTCAGTAGCTTTGCGGATATGCAGTACAAGTTACGTGGGTTCTGGAACAAAGCCTATGGATATTCTATCGTCTGAAATTACCAGGATCTGGGTATTTCCTGGTTGATAGAGCAGCTGGAGGCCACCGAAGTGAGCCTTTCAGGCAAAGATGCAGAAGATCCAGGTTCAAGGCCGCTGAAGCGGCTGGAGATGTTTTCCCACGAAGGTGCTGCTGACAGGAGCTTGCAGGCTATGGCGGCCAACACTTGAGGAGTAATCCGACCGATAGTAAAAACTTGGCTTTTCGATTGTTTAGATTTAGTAGAACCAAAGTTATTGCTCTATTACTGCTATTGGCTGTTATGCGTTGTAGTTGATGTTTGTCGCAGCTTTAAGTGCAGTTGGTGGATGCTGAGTGAGATTGTATAGATGCCTGGAGCGATGAGGATTTAAAAAGATTACCGATATAGTTTCATCTCCTTGAAGTTGTGGCGTGCTGGGCCCGTGGAAGAAATCTGAGCTCCCCAAGTAGGGATACAGCGCTATTGCATGGGCAGAAATGGTTTTTGTTTCGCTGAACATGCCTATAAAGAGCTTGGCTCAAGCCTAGTAAAACTAGTTTGTGCTGGGTGGAGGCCTGTGCTCAGCAGGTGGCTTTCGTTGCTATCAATGACACGATTATGATGGAAAAAAGCACGCTCCCGGGGCTGACCGACACGGCGATAAGGTTGGTTCTTTAAGCAGCCCAGTAAGAAAGCCGAACGCGGAACTTATCCATGTTGTAAAGCCCTTCACTGAAGGCATTGCGGTCCTGGATCTCGAGGCGCCGTACCGGGTTTTGATCGGAAGGGAGGATGATTCCGGCTCCCAAGGCATCGCAAAAAGGCTAGAGATGGAAGGCAAGACAATGGACTCGAGGTTGCCCGTGCGCTCAGGTAAACATTGGTCCTTACAGGGTGCACCAACTGAAAAGCTGCAGGATCTGATAAAGACGCCCAAAGCCTACATCCGCTGCAATGTTGAGCAGCCGTCCCGAATGATCAAGCACCAGTTCAGATTTCAGAAGAGCCGCCTGTGTGGAATGGCTAAGAACCGCTGGAAGAACTACAAACTTGCGGCATTGTCGAATCTGCTTCAGCTGCGACGGCGGTTGCTCACCCCAGGCTGAGTACTGGCGAGGTGTGTCTCAGCACCGTTATTTAGCCACAATAATTTTTCAAATATGGCTGTAAATGAGCCAAAAGATCCGTCAAAATGTGCTCTCAATAGTTGATCTGGCCTAGAAGCGGCATTGCTGATTTAGCCAGGCATAAAAATCTTGTTGCTTCAATATTCATTCTTGTGATAATATACTATTCATGCCTTCTTTGTCAATTATGCATAAAGTTTGTATTATCGGAGCTACAGGTTACCTAGGCAAATATATCTACAATAAATTTGATTCAGAATTCAGTGTATTTGGAACAACCTCAAAGCCAGCACTTGGCAGTGAGTTGTTATTGCTGGATCTTGAGAAGCCTCAGGATTTTAATTATAATCAAGTTGGATCAAAAGACTATATTGTCTTCTGTTCCGCTATATCTTCGCCTGATATTTGCAAGAAAAATTTTAAATATGCGCATTCCGTAAATGTTGCAGGCACAGAACATGCAATAAGAAATTTTTTGTTAAATGGTGCGCGAGTTGTTTTTTGTTCTAGCGATACTGTTTATGGGTCAAGGAAATATCCTGTATTAGAAAGCGCATTTCTAAAGCCTGTTGGCGAGTATGGAAAAATGAAATCTGAGATAGAGAATAAATTCATTGGCCATAAAAATTTCAAAACAATACGTCTTTCTTATATATTTTCTGCAGAAGATAAATTCTCCAGATTTGTAATTGATTCCATTGCATTGAAAAAAACTATCGATTTGTTTGATCCGTTAAACAGAAATATCGTTTGGAGAGGCGATGTTATTCGTGGAATCAAAAACCTGATATTAGAGTGGGATAAATATAGTTTCAAGGCAGTAAATTTTGGCGGCCCTGATTTATTGTCCCGTGAACAATTTGTTCAAGCAATTTTTGAGGGATACAAGGAAAATACTCAAATAAAGCTATCAGATCCACCAGAAGCTTTCTTTGAAAGCAGACCACGTGATATATGCCTTAACATAGATAAATTTAAGGCTCTTTTGCAGCATGGCCCCAAAACTATCAATGAAGCAGCTATGGTAGAATTCTTTAAAGATTAGGTTTAATGAAAAAGGTTTTTATCACGGGAATTACTGGACAAGTAGGATCTCAATTGGCTGATTATGTATTAGAAAATACCGATCTTGAGGTTATAGGCATGATGCGTTGGCAAGAATCACTTGACAATCTTTATCATTTGACAGATCGCATAAATAGAGGCGACAGAATTAAATTAGTATATGCTGACTTAAACGACTTTCCCTCTTTATATAACTCTTTGGAGGCCCATCGTCCAGACTTTATATCTCATCTAGCGGCTCAATCTTATCCTCGAACATCATTTGATATTCCCTTGGAGACTCTTCAAACCAATATATTAGGTACGGCCTCCTTGCTAGAAGCTGTGAAGGGACTTAAAGAGAAGTTTTTATTTGATCCTGTAATGCATATTTGTTCTTCTAGCGAGGTCTATGGAAGGGCTGAAGTAGGTGTAAAGCTTGATGAGACCACAAACTTTCATGGTGCTAGCCCTTACAGTATTAGTAAAATTGGTACAGATTTCCTCGGTCGTTTTTATGGCGAAGCATACAGTATCAAGACATTTATTACTCGTATGGGTACTCACTCTGGTCCCCGGCGAAGTGATGTTTTTTTTGAGAGTACTGTTGCGAAGCAAATTGCTCTGATTGAAGCAGGTTTGCAACAGCCAGTGATTAAGGTCGGAAATTTGTCCAGTACTAGAACTTTTCAAGACGCGCGTGATGCTGTTCGTGCCTATTATTTATTAATGCTAGAAAGTGAAAAGGGCAAAATTCTACCTGGTGAATGTTTCAATATCGCAGGTGAAGAAGCTTTTCAACTTCCTGAAGTAATTGAGATACTTCTTGGATTTAGTACTAGTGATGATATTTCTGTTTCCACTGATAGTAATCGTTTGAGACCTATTGATGCAGATTATCAAATGTTTGACAATACGAAGATTTGTTCTACAATTGATTGGAAGCCTGAAATTAGTGTGCGTCAAATGTTGAGCGACTTACTTGATCACTGGAGAAGCGAAATTTCCCGTGGTCGTATACCCCTTAATCGTTGATTGATGACTGTTATTAGATCTCGCGCGCCCCTTCGCCTGGGTCTTGCCGGGGGTGGATCTGATGTATCGCCTTTTTGTGACCAATATGGTGGATTTGTCCTAAACGCATCAATCGACAGATATGCGTATGCAACTATACAACTTAATAAGACGTCAGAAGTTGTTTTCAATTCTGCAGATAAGGAAATTATAGAGGTATTTAATAATGATTCTAAAACTTCTCCGCAACTTGCGGAGTTGCCTCTTCATCATGCCGTTTATAGCAAATTCATTAAAACTTATAATGATGGCAAAATAATACCAATGACGCTAACAACCTTTTGCGATGCTCCTCCAGGCTCCGGTCTAGGATCTTCCTCAACCTTAGTTGTTGCAATGATAAAATCTTTTGTTCATTTACTGAATTTACCTTTAGATGACTATGAAATAGCACAACTTGCATTCACAATTGAGCGTGTTGATTGTAATTTAAGCGGTGGAAAACAGGATCAATATGCTGCAGTTTTCGGAGGTTTTAATTTCATGGAATTCAATAAGAATTCCTCGGTAGTAGTCAACACCCTCCGTTTGCCCAGATCAGTTATTTCAGAACTCGAGGCTTCTTTAATACTATACTCAACTGGGATTTCTAGAAAGTCAGCAAAAGTCATTGATGATCAAATGAAGAGCGTCGAGGATGGTCGGGAGCAATCTATGCAGGCTCTTTTATCAATTAGGGACGCTGCTTTTAAAATGAAAGAAGCAGTCCTCAAGGCTGATTATATTTCCTTCGCAGAGTTGCTTAATCAAGGATGGCATGCAAAAAAGAACAGTAGCTCTAGCGTTTCTAATAAATATATTGATGCTATTTATGAAACAGCGATTGATGCTGGTGCCTCGGCGGGTAAGATATCTGGAGCTGGAGGGGGAGGATTTATGTTATTTTACGCCAACCCAAGTGATAGAATGAATGTTATTCGTGCTCTTAATCAATTCGCCGGAACTGTATCAAATTGTCATTTCATCAAAAGAGGTGCTGAATCTTGGAAAGTTTAACTTACAATCATGTCAATTTTTGAATCACAGCTCCACCTCTTTGAGGATTTAAATAAAGACATATCTCTTCAGCGAGAGATTTATCGTGCCATTGAAATATGTACAAACGCTCTTTCTCTCGAAAAAAAAATTTTAATTGCTGGTAACGGTGGTAGTGCTGCAGATTCACAGCACATTGCAGGTGAGTTGGTCAGTCGATTTATGTTCGATCGACCGGGTTTACCTGCTATAGCTCTTACAACTGATACTTCAGTTATTACAGCCATCGGTAACGACTATGGTTATGAGAATCTCTTTGCACGACAGATACAGTCTCTTGGGAAGATTGGAGATGTATACATTGCTTACAGTACTTCAGGAAGCTCGCCAAATATTGTTAAGTCCTTAAGTGCTGCTAAGACTTTTGGTATGCATACCATTGGCTTAACTGGTAATCGAGCTGGAGATATGCTGTCGTTTTGTGATGTAAAAATTGAAGTTCCCAGTCCTTCAACTCCTCGAATACAAGAAGCACATTTAGTCATAGGGCATTATATCTGTGAACAAATTGAAAAAAATATCTTTACCAAGTAAATCATGGAGGTAATTATTTTAGCTGGAGGAAAAGGAACTCGATTACAAAAAGTGGTAAGCGACGTTCCTAAACCAATGGCGCCCATCAATGGTCGTCCTTTTCTGGAGATAATACTTGACAAACTTGTAGATCAAAATGTTAAGCATGTGGTTTTGTCAATAGGTTACATGCACAATAAAATAACCTCATATTTTGGATCTAAATATAAAAATATTGATATTTCATATTCAATAGAAATCAAACCGCTTGGTACCGGCGGAGCGATTAAGCGAGCCCTAATGTTCTGTCAGTATAACTATATAATGGTCATCAACGGTGATAGCTATTTTGATGTTGATCACTCGAATATATATAGTTTCTTTGTTGAAGGGAAAGAGCCTTGTTTGGTGCTTAAACAAATGGAAGATGTGTCTAGGTACGGCTCCGTTACAATTCAAAATCATTGTATAACATCTTTTAATGAGAAAGGCTTTTCAGGAAAAGGCTTAATTAATGGTGGCTGTTATTTTATTCCAAAAGATTTCTTTCCTGCAAGCATGACAAAAGAAAAATTTTCATTCGAAGAATATTTAGAAATTTTTGTAATAAATAAAAATATTCTTCGCTATTATATTTCTGATGGTGATTTCATTGATATTGGCATTCCTATAGATTACAATGCCGCCCAACTGTTTTTAAAATGATATATACAAACAAGGCTTTATTTCTTGATAGAGACGGAGTGATTAATTATGATTATGGATATGTTCATAAAATTAGAGATTTCGCATTTATCCCAGGTATATTTGAATTAGTAGAGTGTGCTAATCAAAGAGAGTATAAAGTTATTATTGTAACAAATCAAGCAGGAATTGCTAGAGGCTATTATAGTCAAGATGACTTTTATAAATTAAACGAATGGATGATTTCTGAATTTCTGAAGAATAATTGCCATATAGATAAAGTATACTTTTGTCCTTACCATCCTGAGCATGGCCAAGGAGAATATAAACAAAAAAGTTTTGATAGAAAACCTAATCCGGGTATGCTCCTAAAAGCTCGTGATCAATTTGAATTATCAATGAATGAGAGTATTATCATAGGTGATAATGAATCTGACTTACAAGCAGGATTAAATTCAGGAATTCGTCATTTGTATATTACGGGAAAGAATCAGTGCAAATTATCAAATTTTTTACGCATTAAAAACCTTTCTGATTTTTGGTACTATCACGATTCAAGGATCCAAAATCTTTAGATCCATTCGTTGTAATTTATCATCAATTCATCGAAAGGCAATGGGGTCGAAAAATTAATTTGGTCATCTAAAAAATCTTGCCCAAACTTGTCTACCATAAAATTGCATTCATATTTATATTTCGACTGGCAATTTTCAAATTCTTGCTTAGTTAAAAGAAATTTTTCTCCTTGCAAATTTTTATTCAATTGTTGATTTTTTGGATTTATTTTACCGTCTTTTATTAAAGAGTTCCGAAGATTTAAAATATTTTGAACACGTACATATTCATTCGACATTCCTTCATTGCTGAATAAAAAGTTGATATTCGAAGTGTCAATACCCAATCTTTTTAGAAGAAAATTAACCGGACCTTTTGACTCAGTGATAGCTGCATTGAAACTAAAAAAATTAATTTCATATGGAATTGACTCAATGGCTTTTTTTATTGTTTTTATTTGTGAAATCCATGCAGTAGCCGGATTTAAAAAAATACCAGAGTAAACATGAGTAACAAAGCCGGAGCAGTGGAAAGCATAGGGTGGACGAACTAATGCAAAAACTTCAATATCTACATAAAATTCTCTAAAAAGTTTAAATAATTCAGTTATCTCTTTCTGCTCTAACGCAAGAATCCCCTCACCTGAGAGAATCAAATTTTCATCATAATGTAAAGCTGCTTGAAGCTCTTCCAAATAGTGCTGATTTCTTTTTGCAAGATTATCAGTCTGATGCTGAATATTGAAAAGTACATCTTCTGGATTTTTCGCGTATATAGAGTTAATTGGATGGGAATGATTTGCAATCTGTATTGACTGATTATTTTCGAGAGTAAACGAAGGGTAATAAAATCCTTGCGATAATAATTCTTCTTTGTTTGCTAGACATGTATCTTGAAAAGAAGATGAAGACGTTTTAGCAAGGCCTAGATGAAGATACAATTTTTTCATAATTGACTTTGATAGCCGTCAATGACGCAAGACAATGAACAAAAATATCGTAACCCGCTTCTCATGAAGTTTAATTTAAAATAATGGTTCCTCATCACATTATAATCATCTCAGCACTATGGTGAATTATTTTTAGCAAATCGAATTTTTCCTCAACGTGCTATTATTGTAAAAGTAACTTTTGGGTGGTGATAAAACTATATACTGGTTGTCATGGCCAAGCCATTCGCAGCTACTTAAATTTTAGCGGCATAAATAATGTAATTGTTGATGTTAATTATGAAAGAATTTTGACCAACACTCCTTATGATTTAGATTCCTACTTTGATGGTGTTGAGCTTTTTATTTACTCGCCCGTAAATAAAAAGGGGTTTGATACTGATACACTTTGCGAGGAAGCTTCAAGATTAAAGATTCCGTATTTATCTTTTCCTTGGTTGCGATGGGATGGTTATCACCCAATGGAAATTAGGTATCAAGAAGAGTTCAACTCAAAGTATCAATGGTGGCGAAATAGTGAAATTATCAGATGCAAACAAAGAGGACTGCGCAGAAAATCGATAATTGAAAAAGTTTTTAGTGGTACACTTTTAGAAGAAAATCCTGAATTTTATTTTGCACAATCCCTTGCAATGTTGCGTGACAAAGAAAAATATTTAGACATTCAAATAGCAGACTTTATTGAAGATAACTTCCGGACTCAAAAGCTTTTTCACTGGAATGAACATCCTAGCAATATCTTATTTCAGAATGTGTTTGAACAGCTCTATGATTTGATAAAATCAAAAATAAATATTTTTTCCAACCTATCACATCCCTCTGAATTTATTTATTCCTTGGGCTCTAAGGAAATATTTGCTGAATCTTCTATCCCAGTACTTCCAGAAATTAATGATAAGCTCGAGAAGTCAGCAAAAAATATATTATTTAGGAATTATGATATTTTTGGACACAAAGATTTGTCAATAAAGGATTACATAGATGTTCATTTTGAGGCCCTGAACTACAAGCTGTAATACACACTTTGTACAAGACATCGTTTTTAGTTCTCAAAATTAATTGCACTTCGAACTATTCTGTCATCAAATTATTGACTAGATTGGTAAATTTTTCTTTTCCAGATTTAATTGAAAAGTTTTCTTCCATAAATTTTAGACTATTATTGGATAATTTAGACCATAAGCTTGAGTCTGAACTCAAGTTTTTTATATGATTTATATAGTCATCGCTAGAATGGGCAACTAAGATATGTTCATTATTTATCAAACCAGTGCCTTCAACTCCAATCTCTGATGATATGACAGGAACTCCATATCCCATAGCAGTTGCAACTTTACCCTTCACGCCAGATCCATAGCGCAGAGGGCATATCATCAGAAGCGATTCTGAAAATATTTCCTCCAAGTCTTCTATAAATCCACAAAAGTTTAATTGGCTCTCATTCTTTATCTCATTCCATAAAGGATCACCACTTAAAGCCTCTTTCAAGGGTCCACCAATAATATTAATTTGATTTGTGATTTTAGCTTCTTTTAAAAGAGGTAGTATTTCGCTATATAGATAAATCACTGCGTCATAATTTGGCTGATGTGCACTTCCAATAAAGATAATATTCGACCTGTTCTTGGATTCAGCTCGACCTGGTATATCTCTCATGAGTGGAATATGGAATACATTGCTACAATTGAAATCTGTTTCAAGCATTTCTTTTTCTTGAGATCCAATTACGATAGTTTTATCGGCAAAATTTTGTATAGCATCTAGCTCATTATGTTTCGTTATTTTTGATCGTTGGAGTTTATCGCCATTGTTTTCTAGTATTGCCTCACGCTCTTCTCGCAAGAAATGTATGTCTACTGTGTTAAAGATGACTTTTGCATTTTTACAATATTTTTGTATTAGTGGCTTAAAGGCTAAAAGCTGATAAATTCGAGCAACAACAACCAGCTTTATCTTACTCCCGATTATTGATAAATAATCTTCTAAAGCATGCCATGGGTTATAAATAACTTCGACGCCTATTCTTTGAAGTATGTCGGTATACTTAATTCTGTATGTTGGATTGTGTTCTGCAAAAAATATCGTGTGATACCCTTGTTCGATTAATGATTCGTTGAAATAAAATGCGTCAATTCCACCAGCTCCTAGATCAATTTCAGGTAAAATACAATCTAGGTATAGTGCAATTTTTTCAGATTTGTCGTCCCAATGACTAAAGGAGCTTATTGTTGGATATCTCTGCAGATCTAATACTTCTTTCCATTTCTCGATGAATTTGGGTCTATTGATACGATCTTGTACTTGGTATTTTTCTTCTCCATGGCTAATGGACTCATAGTGAATTATTTTCGATTGAGGATTGACATATGTTTTAAGTCCGAGTTTTCTTACTTCAAATGAAAGATCCGGGTCTTCAAAATATGCTGGTGCATACCTATCATCAAAGCCTCCAATTTTAATAAATACATCTTTTCTTATTAGCAACGAAGCTCCCGAACAGAAATCCACTTCACGTAGATAATTGTACTCTGGTAGTAGCGGATTTTGTCCACGTCCCAAAGGTTGTATGGAAGAGTCTTTGGCGATAATACAACCAGACTCTTGCAATAAACCCTCAGAATAAATTAACTTTGAACCAACGATTCCAGCGTCTTGACGTTTGTCAAAAGTTGAAAGGAGCTCATCCAAAAACCCAGGCATTACAATTGTGTCGTTGTTAAGTAAATAGATGTAATCACCGTTACAAGATTTAATGGCATTATTGACTGAGCGCAAGAAGCCAAGATTCTTTTCATTTCTAACTAATCTAATACCATTTATTTTTTCAAGTTCAACAAAGCTATTGTCTGGAGAATTATCATCAACAACTAAGACTTCAAAGCTACATTTTGGTTTATTTTCATAAATTGATAGCAGGCATTGTAGAGTAAAATCTAGGCTTCCGTACACAGGTATTAATATAGTAACTCGGGGTTGATCATTTTTTTCAAATAAAGCCTTAGAAAGTTGTCCCTCCGGAACCACTGGTTTAGGTGAATATCTCTTCAGCATATTTATATTACTATTTAATCTATATTCTTCGCTGGATGCATATGTATTGACTAGATTTCTTAGATTTAAATGTCCACAATTTAGTTCACTTATATGCCAATCATATACATCCTTGGGTAGATCCCGGCCTAGAAACAATTGCGAAGTAGCTATTACACTATCGCCTGAGATTTCAAGGTCAATTTGTGTTCTGTATTTGACTTTTTCGACAAGCTTTCTATGTGGATTGGAATACTGGTTGATTTTTGGTGCAAAATTTTTGATTAAATCGACATCATGGGCAAGACAAGTCTCAGCTAAGACTGCTCGAGCTACTGGAAATGTGATTTCATGGTGACATACATCTTCGAAAGGTCTAAAGCGAAATATATTACCTTCGTAATCTATTAAGCTAATTTTATTTGGCACAACCCAAGTTAAACGCAAAATATCCGCGATTATGTTTATATTATCATTGCAACCGCAAAAAATAATGTTGTCATTCTTTCCAATTTGTTGCTTTTCGAAAGAGCTTAGGATTGTCGATAATAATGTACTATCCTCTAATAAAATTGTGTTCATCTCTTGATTATTTTTTGCATCTTTAAAATGAGTTCCTTGCAAGCAGTTTATGTATAATTCTTTTTCATTGAAAGCTCTTTCGCTGACGGCAAAGATATTGTTTTCTTCTCTGTCAAGTGTATTTTTAAATAGGTATTTTCTTAAAAAAAAGCTAAAAAATTCAAGATATCCAATATATGATTGCTCATTGTAATCATTAGAGAGCGTAGTGTCATTAACTTGGTTTAGCCATGCATTAATATAGTCTTGGGATTTTAAGTGCAGTAATGCCTTGAGGCTTTCCCTCATGCGACAGTCTAAAAAAATATCATATCATCAACCCTTGTATCGTGTGTTGCTGAGCAAACCTACTGCTCCTATCTGCTTGGCAACTCGTAATGAATTGTTGATTCCTTTGTTGGCTATCAGTGCCCTATACTGTAAAATATCGCTAATACCTGGAATAAAATATGCATTTAGATGACATTATTGTGATACAATTATCCTGTAAAAAGAGCCTTTCTCGTTTATTCTTGCAAGTATTTAGACCATGAATCACTTTTTTGTCCATTCGCTTTTCAGGGCCTGCAGTACTTATTTTTATAAGATTCTTTCGTCCGATAATAATTCAGTTTGTTTTCAAGAGGCATTGCATGAATTTGTATTTAAAAATAAATCAGATCCTTTAGCGCTTACTACTGGATTAGATATTGATCTTCAGAAAAAACTAAGGCATCCGACTGTTAGTTACTATTCTACCCTGGCAAACTGCTGGCCTTCTTGGTCTGACTATATTGATGATAAATCTCCTGTAGAATATTATTTTTCCGGCATTTCTGAGGAATGTGGCTCTCAATACTTCTCATCTATAATAAAAGCCACAAATCAAAGTTGTATTTTCTGTGAAACAAGGACTTCTGGGCGAATTGGTGCTCTAAAAAATTCAATTAAGAATACCTCTCATATTTATCTCTTTAGGAATCCCTGGGATCAGTGGTTGTCTTACTTTGTTGATGACTATTTTTTTGATTATAATATTCGCGTTTATAACGAGTCTCGGCAAGGCGTCCGCTTGCTTGCTCTTAAAAAGATTTTCCGAGAAAATGATTTAGAAGTATCTTCGGCAAAAGGTTCCTACGCTCTTTTTTATTTTTTTTGGTGTAGTGGCTTGATGGAAGCACTCCGGTACTGTGATTTTTGGATTAATGTCAATAAGCTTTCGGTAAGTGATGATTATCGTCGCGAAATTGAGAATCAGTTTTCACAATTAGAGATTTCTTCGCTTGACTTTTCTTCTTGCGAAGTCCCTTTCAGAAAATATGGCACTCATGACTATAGTTTCTTTTCATCCGCTGAATCGTTGGTTTATGATGCACTCTCTATATCTGGCTGTTCAGACTTGCTTTTAGATGAAATTAAAAGCTATGCTAAATCAACATTTTTGGGCCATCCATGCCCAAGTGAAAAGCCTGACTTAACCCCTATTCCTGGGCAACATGACAGAGCTTTGTTAGTACAGTCTTTAGACAAGGTTAAAACGCTTTCTTCTAATGTGATCGCTTTAGAAGAAACCCTTGAGGCCTCTTGCGAGAAGCAAAAGTTGTTAGAAAATCAGCTGTTGAATCAAAAAAGTGATGGAGAGATTTTTATTTCTGAAATTGATCGTTTAAGGGGCGAGAATAAGTTCTTAACTGATCAAATCGCAGGTAAGAGTAGCGAGCTTGATCAAATATCTGGTGATAAGAATGATTTGGATTTGTCACTTGTAAAAGCTAAGGTTCATATTAAGGATCTTGAGGAGCGGCTTTTCAGTGTTGGCGAATTGCACGATTCAGTTGAGACTGATTTGTCTTCAGAAAGAAAAAATCGTGAGATTTTTGTCGCGGAAATAGAGCGCTTAAGGAACGTCGAAAAGGGGTTTTCTGAAAGAATTCTTCATGTCGAGGGAGTGCGTGATTTGCTGGCCACTGAAAAAAGCGACTTACAAGCCTTGGTTGAAGAACTAAAAGAACAGCTTTCAACTGTTGGCGATGATCTAGCGGGAGAGTTGACTACTGGAAAGGCTTCGATGGATAAGTTGATTTGGTATGAGAAACACACTACTGATTTGTCCGAAAAACTTAGTGCAAGTTTGAATGACAAAGAAAATGCCCAACAGGAGCTTGAAAAGCTAAAGCAGCAGCTCGAGACAATGGGAGGAGAGCTTCAGAAAGTAATTCAAGAGCGTGATGCACGAGCGAAGGACCAAGAGGAATCGTTGCTGACGGTTCAAGAGTTCAGGAAACATCTTGAGGCGAAGGAAGGAGAGCTTCAGAAAGTAATTCAAGAGCGTGATGAGCGATCAAAGGAAAATGGAGAAGTTCATCAGTTAATTGAGGTATTGAAGGAGCAGATGGAGGCGAAGGAAGGAGAGCTTCAGAAAGTAATTCAAGAGCGTGATGAGCAAGCAAAGGAGAATGGAGAAATACAACAGCAGCTAGAGGAGCTGCAAAAACAGTCTGAGCAGACTTCAGCATTACTGGCTGATCAGGAATCAGCTGTAAAGGACGCTTCAGAAGTGGCTGAATTTACTCTCCTTCAATTGCATCTAGTACAAGAACAGTCAGAGACGATTTTCCTTGCTGATCAAGAAAAGGCGACTCAGCTGCTAGAACTAAGGAAAGAGCTTGAGGCGAAGGGTGTTGATCTGTTGAAAGTGGTAGGTGAAAGGGATGCCCAAGCCAAGGAGAAGGTCAAGTCGTATAAGTTGGTTGAGCAGCTAAGGGTTCAGCTCGAGTTGAAAACAAGTGAGCTCAAGAAACAGTTTGAAATGGACTCAGTATTACTAGCTGAGCAGAATTGTGCGGCCAAAGGTGCATCAGAAGAAGCCGAACTCACCTTCCTCCAGTTGTATCATGTTCAGGAGGAGATTGAGCAGTACCTCTTTCAATCTCGCAGTCAGGGTGACTTGCTCAGAAAGCATCATACTCAGCAACAACGCATCAAACAGCTAATGTCAAGGATGTTGGTTTCAAATTGATGCTAAGCGTTGGCATTTCTCTATCATCTGATTGCTAGACCAGTGCAATCTCCGGCTAAGCACTGCAAATCTCCTGTTTTCCTGTTGATCTGAATGGCAATTATTTAAAACCAGCGTATCAAAAAAACATCTTTTGCTTTCAGTTTTTTCCTCGCTTTTTTGCTTCAGAGAGTGTTGATCGAGCCCTGCTTGCAAGCCCTAATGCTTAGAGCTGGATGGTATCTATGATGTATCGATAAGATTTTGCTGCACTGTCCGTTTGTCTCATATGGAGGATTAGAGAAGCGGATTCATCAAATGCTCTTGGGTTTTGTGCGGCTCTAGGCGTATCTGCATAGTCATCCCGAAGGTCACAAGAGATCTAATGTTGAATTGGTGCGAACTTGTTGTTGGACGAGCTCCATGGATTTCGATTTTAGTGACGATTCTGTCACGTGTTGGCTCCTGACTGGTGTGATTGCCCTTCATCTGTAGGGTTCTTTAGCGTGGTCTTGGATGAATAATTCGTTGCCATGGCGTATCGCAGCTGGCAATAAAAGTAGGGGAAAGGTTGCACTACCTTCTCGTAATTCTTGATATCATATATCTTCGCTGTTGGCCGTCCTTGTTGTTCATAGATGTGGCCGATAAGTTCTAGCTTTGTTTTCTGTTTGATCACATAGAGGTCCATGCCTCTATTGGTTTCTGTCCTTCTGTTTGATTTGTTCGGGGTAAAAAGTTTGCAGCAGTATACTGGACCTTTTTTGGTTTGGTTTGCCCAACTCTTTTATCGCCACGTCATCGTGCCTCGATGTAAGCGCCACACGTTGCGCTGTTACTAGCAGGTCGCTTCTATCCGTTTATTGCCCTCCGCAGTGTTGATAGCCCTTCAAGTTGTCAATCTCCCCCGGTGTATCGCAGGCGCATTCATTTATAACTTGCTTCAGGCGCAAGCTTCGTCCATCAATTTACTGTTTTGAAGACTGCAAATCCATCTCGCAAAGGTGGTTGTTGATTCGCTCAGTTGGAGCTGCTGGCGGAAGCATCCTTCAGGCGTTGTTCGACCAGGTCGAGATAGACATCGAAGGCTTGCAGATTGAGTTGATCGTCCTCCAGTTCCTGCTCCAGCAGATCAGTCTCGTTATGCTTACCTCGCTCTATCTTAAGCACTCTTTTTAGCGATGTGGTGTAACCTTGCCATATTGGGTCCGCCAGCATTGCGCGCACTAGCAGAGTCTTGGCCTGCTCTATCTGCCCTTGATTGGCTAAATCTTCGGCTTTTTGGGTTGCTGCCATGCGATCACCTTCAGTTGCGTATTTCTTCAACATCTCGCGGGCCATCCCCGCCAACGCCTCTTGATCAGTGAACGCTTCGAGCTCACGCCAAAGCTCAACAGCTTCTGGTAGCCGCTCCAGATTCACCAGAGCTCTCGCCTGGTTGTCCTTCAACCAGGGAGAGTTGAGACCTTCGGCTTGGGCTGACTCAATTAACAACAGAGAGGTGGCGGCTTGGCCAGCATCACGGCTACAAATGCTTTCTTTCAACACAGCCTTCTCGAGGGTGTCCATGGACTCCGCAGGAGTTTGAAGTGCCTGGGCAACCCAGCCATGCTCCAGGCAGATGTGGGCTAAGTCTTCTCGCAACGTTTGCAGCAGCTCCCATGATTGCTGCACTACTAGTTCCACTGCCATGGTGCGCAACCCTTCCTCGGGGTGATCTTCAAGTAACTTCCAGAGTGTGATGGCCTCTGAGCGACGTCCCAGATCAACTAAGGCACGAGCTTTGTTGTCGTCGATCCAGCCGCTTTTCAGACCGGACTCTTCCGCTGCATAAAGCAACTCCAGTGATTCGCTGGGATGACCGTTGTCCCTCAACTGAATCGCTTCTTTCAGCAATGGGAGCTCCAGCTCCTCCAGCGTTTGAGCTTCCAAGTTAAAAAGTGATTCGATGGAGTGATTGGTGCGGGCCGCAATCTGCGTGGCTTGCTCCAACAACTGCTGGATCGTGGTTCGACGCAGATGATGCTCCATCGCTTTGGCTTGTTCGGCGACCGATGCATGCGGCGATCGCCCCAGAGCAGACCAGATCTCCAGAGCCTCCGGTTTGCGCCGCAGATTGACCAAAACGCGCGCTTGATTGTCTGCCAGCCAAGGGCTGCGAATGCCCTCTTCAGCTAGATGCTCCAGTAGCGCCAGGGAAGCTTCCCCTTCTCCTTGTTTCCTAAGGTCGATTGCCTGGTCTAACTGCTGCTGTAGCTCCTCAGATAATTCAGCTGAGGCAACAGCGTGTTGCATCCAGATATCGGTCTCTTGAATTTCTTGATCTTGAAATTCAAACCCCACGTTTCTGAGCTGCTGCTGGAACGGTTCGATCAGATGGCTTCGGCCAGAGGTTTCCAGTGCGTTGATTTCGTCCTGGCAGGTTTCAACCAAAAGAGCCAGATCATTGTCGGAGTTGGGCTTCAGGTGCTGGGGTTGGTAGCCCTGATCCAGTAGCCAGAGCACGAGATCTCGAGCGCCAGCCATCTGCTTAAAAAAATGAATCTGTCGATTTTATGGTGCGTAGTGGCATCTGCCAGGCTCATGGAAGCTCGCCGATGAGCATGGGTAGTTGGTCGACGACGGAAAAAGCGCTGAAGCGGTTGGAAGCCGATGGCAAGGTCCGTGAGATCGAGCAACTGCTCGACTCTTGTTTGAATCTTGATGAAAGCCCAGGCCTGGCCTACTGGAGAGGAAAGTTGGCTCTGGAACAACAGAGCGCTGAGTCGGCGTTGCCCTGGTTTGCCGATGCTGTGGATCAGCAGCCCGATCGTGCCCATGCTTGGTATCTGTTGGGCGTTTGTTTGGTACGCAACAAGCAGGTTCTGGATGCTCAATCTGCCCTGCATCGATCACTGACGCTTCATCCCCAGTTCCTGCCATCGCGTGTTGAACTGGCAAGGGTGACTAAAGCTCTTGGCAACTCAGTTGCGGCCCTGGAGTTGCTTGAGCCCGTTGTTGATCAACTGCAGACAACATCCCAGATCAGCCTCTGGGGCGAGCTGCTCAGTGATTCGGGTGCAGACCCTGAGCAGTTGTCACTGGCTTTTTCTGCAGGTCACTCGCCCCGTCTTGCCGAGTCTTTGCTGAACCAGTGGCTTCAGTTGGCGGCGGGGTTGCAGTTGGCCGATCAGCCGGGTCTGGCTCGCCGTTGGTTGCTGTTGCTGCTCACGGTTGGTTCCAAACCAGCTCACGTTTCATCAGCCTTTCCGTCCCGTCTGGTGCTTCTGGCCCTGCTGCTGTTGGAGCTCGAGTCTCCCTCAGGCCAGGACCAGCGTTTTGAGGGATGGATGGCGCAGCTGCGCTCCCTTCTCTGGCTGCCGCCTGCATGGGGGGAATCGCACGCCTGGCGCCGCTGGATGAGGGACTTGTTGTTGCAGACGGCTGGACGACTTGAAGAACAGAAGTCAACAACGACCCCGAGGCATGCACGCATTTTGAAGGCAGTGCTTGATGCTTTGCCAGCGGTGGAAGCACCTGGAGAAAACAACTTTGATTTGTATCGGCGGCTGGATCAACTCCGCCTCGGCATGCTGGATGATCCGGAGCGGGGGGCGCGCAGCCGACTGCGACCTGAACAGAGCCTCTCCAACCAACTGTTGCGCCACCAGAGGGATTTGGACCGCCTCAGTGGTGTGATCGATCAACTGCTCCAGTTGCAGGAACGTGCTCTGTTGAGCCAGCGCTCCACCCTGGAGGTGCATTTGGAGATTCTAAGCGATCTGGCGCTCCACCGTCCTTTATTAGTTGTTGCCCATGGAGCTCAACAGCATCTGGCGCTGGCTATGGGCCAGCGTCAACATGCTGTTGAGCTGCTCGGCCGAGCCAATCGCACGCTCAACGCTCTTACACCGGCTTTGCCACCCCACACTCGGCCGAGACGATGTTGGTTGCTTCTCGCCACGAATGATCTGCCCCAGTGCTTCACCTACCGCGTAGTGCAGAAACAGCAGCAGTTGGAGGCCTTGGGTTGTGAAACCAGGGTTGTGCTGCGTGAACAACTCAACGACTGGGCCTGGAGCCAGCATTTGCTTTGGGCCGATGCCTTGGTGGTGTGCCGTTTGCCTGCCCTTCAGCCGGTGCTGCGGGCCATCGAAGCAGCCAGGCGGGCGGGATTGCCCACTTACTACGACCTCGACGATCTGATCGTTGATCCCCAGTTCTGTCCGCCCGAGTTGGACACCTATGGCGGCACCCTCACCGCCGAACAGCACCGCGGCTTCGTGCTTGATGTGCCGTTGTTTGCCGCTGCGATGCGGGCCTGCGATGCCGCGATCGTGAGCACCTTCACCCTGGCCCGTCGCTGGCGTGAATTGCACCCAGGCCAACCGGTGCATGTGCTTTCCAACCTGGCTCCGCCGGAGTTGATCCAGGTTTTGCAGCTCCCTTGCGATCCACCGCGGGTGGATGCGCTGCGCCTTGTGGTGGCCAGTGGCACCACAGCCCATAAACAGATCTGGATTGAAGAACTGGCTCCAGCGATAGAGCGATTGATGTCGCGTCATCCTCAGCTTCGTCTGGAGCTTCTGGGTCACCTGCAGATGCCGCGGCTGCTGCTGAAGCACCGAGCCCGCATTCAATGTCATCCCTTCGCCGATTACGCCAACTATCTGCAGTACATGGCTGCCGCCGATATCGGGCTGGTGGCCTTGGAGCCCGGCACATTCACCGATGCCAAAAGCGCGATTCGCTGGATGGAATTCAGCTATCTGGGCTTGGCATCAGTGCTGAGTCCTAGTCGCACCTACACCGAAATCCTTGAGGAGGGGGTTCATGCACGGTTTGCCCGCGGTGAGGAGCAGTGGGTGGAGCAGGTGGAGAAGCTGCTGGCAGATCCAGGGGAGCGACTTGCCATGGCTCGTAGGGCTCAGCGCCATGCCCAGCAACTGTTCGGACCGCACAAAGCAAAGGACGTTTGGTCTCCGCTTTTGAGGCCCGGCGGAACCGGCCTGTTCCGATCATTGGGTTCTGCGCCTGTGGCTTTGCAGCAGCGCCGGCGGCGGCTGCTGGTGCTCAATGTCTTTTTTGCACCGCAATCCGTTGGTGGTGCCACCCGCGTGGCGCAGGATCAGGTGAAGGCCTTGGTTGATCAGCTTGGCGATCGGTGGGAGGTGACGATTCTTTGTACGGATAAATCCCCATGGCAGGCCATCGCTGATTCCGAGGACAACTCCTTAGCTATACATGCTGATTCCAATCCGATCTGGGCGCAGCAGAGGCCTTTGCCGGTTGATGTGCACGACTGGCATGGTGCCCGAGTGGTGCGTCTGGCGGTGCCGCTTCGCGCCTGGCGGGAGCATCAGGACACGAGCGTTGAGAACTTCTGCCGCCAATGGTTCCCTGCCGAAGCCTTTGACCTGATTCATGCTCACTGCCTTCAGGTGTTGTCGGTCGGGCCCTTGAAGGTGGCAGCTGAGTTGGGCATTCCTTACCTCGTGACACTTCACGATGGTTGGTGGCTGTCCCCTAGTCAGTTCCTCACCAGCTCCAGAGGCCGTTCGGTGGATCCTGCTAATCCCATTGGCCATTACGACGCCCCGGAGCAGGTCGAGCCAGAACTGCTCAAGCGCGATCGCCAGCGAAGACTGGAGCTTGAGCAGGTTCTTGCGGGAGCAGCTGCTCGCCTGGCAGTGTCTGAACCCTTCGCAGAGTTGCATCAGCAGGCTGGAATCGAGGATGTGACAGTGATGGAAAACCGTTGGCAGCCGATGCCATCTGCTCAGCCACGCCAGCGGCGGCCTTCAGATCAACCGCTGCGTTGTTGTTTTGTCGGTGGCATGTCCCTGCATAAGGGCATGGCAGTGCTTCAGTCGGCGCTGCTGCAGTCCAGGCCAGCGGCTCCAGGGCTTGTGCTCACCGTGATTGATTCCACCCTGAACCCAGGGGATAAATATCAACTTTCATGGGGGGAAACTCCAGTGCGGTTTCTACCGGCGGTTCCCATGAGCGAGATGGCAGCTTTCTATGCCGAGCAGGATGTTTTGCTGGCTCCCTCAATCTGGCCGGAGAGCTATGGATTGGTGTCGAGAGAGGCTCTGAGTGCAGGGCTCTGGGTGGTGGCCAGTGATATCGGAGCCCTTGCCGATCCGATTCGCCATGGTGTGAATGGCCATCGCGTGCCGCCCCGCGATGCCGTGGCTTTGGCGGCTGTATTGGAGCAGCTGGCGGAACATCACCCCACACCACAGCCACTGTTTTCCTTCGGAGCGGAGCGATCTCCTCTGCATCAGGAACTTGAGGCGCTGTACCGCGGTCTGCTGTAACCGTGAACCAAATCACTCAATCGCCTGAGGATGTGCGCCATGGCTCGCAGCTGGTGGCAGCAGCCATGTTGCGCAATCCAGCTGAGTCTCCAGTGCAGTTTCCCTCCAAGGCCTGGCGGGATGGCTGGCAGCAGTTGCAGGATCAGCATCAAAATGAGGCGATCCCCTTCTCGGCGGCTGATCCACTGCTGGATGGCTTACTGCTCCAGCTGCGAGTCGGATCTCCCGAGATCCGTCACTTCCGAGATGTGATTTGGAAGCGTGGACAGGCTGGCCTTTTCAGTGCCTCAAGCGGACTTCTCTTGGAAGATACGTATCCGGCGCGTTTTCTGCGAAAGCGCCAGTGCCCATTTCTTGCAAGCAGCAAGCTCGAGCTCACCTGCTCCGTTACTGAACTTCCTTCGCTTGAACGGGCGATCTACTGGCCCAGCCTGGCTTGCGGTTCTTTTCACGCCTTGCTGACTGAGGCTTTGCCCTATGCCTGGCCCTGGTTCGACCCCCAGGAATTGCTGGATCCTGCTGGCCGTGTAGTGATCGGAACGGCTGATCGGGCGGATGACCCCTGGTTGGGCCTGATCTCATCACAGGTGCGGCGAGCCCATGGATTTATTTGCCTAAGCGAGCATTTGCCCAGCAGTTTGCGCTTGGAGGATGTTTTGATGCCGACCCCTGCTTACAGCGTAGAAGCGGGGTTTAGTGATGTTTATCTGGAATGGCTCGATGCCTGGCTGGCGCAGCAGCGTGCTTGCGACGATCAAGACTTCATCACTGGGAACGATGCTGATGGGCGAAGACTTTATCTGGTGCTGGATGTTCCGCGACAAGGAGATGACGCACTGTCGGGCCCTTTGGAGCAGAGCTTTTCTGAGGCCGGCTGGATTTGCCGAAATCTGAACCGTGATGGTCTTGTCGCATGTTTACGCTCTCTGGAGATAGCGGAGCAGGTGGTGACCTTGGATCCTGTTGCGGCGTGGCTTGGCCGGGCTTCAACGGCGCATCACTTCCATCAGCAGTGGCTGATTCTGGGGCGGCAACCAGCAGGTTTGGATCTATTTCAGATGATCCGCCGGCGGCAGCTGTGTGGGCACTGGCTCCAACTACCGAATGAGTTATGCATTACATCCGACGTACAAGCATCTATCGGCCAGCTCATGCCGGCGATTGAGAGGTGTTTCGGTTAATTGCAGTAGAATGAAATTATTGATTGTCGGTGATTTTGAGCAATCTTTTTTCTTCTAAAAGTTTTTTGTTGGGGATTGGGTCTCAGCGTGCAGGTTCTACGTTGTTGCATAAATTGTTGTCGAGAGCGACCAATGACATTTTTATGCATCCCGTGAAGGAGTTGCATTACTTTGATTCACTTTTCGGGATCAGGTCTCCTCAGGCTTTAACAGATTTTTCTGCTGCTCAATTGGCCAAAGTGGTTGAAAGTCTTGGCTTGAAAACGGAAAAGGATGAGCAGGTGTTGTCTAAACCTATGCAGTGCTATGTAAGGGCTAATCGGATTCTTTCAACTCGTAAAATTAATGCAGTTGAATATCAAGATCTCTTTCGCCCTTGTCTGCAGGGCCGTGAATGGCTTGGGGAGATTACGCCCGAATATATGTTGATGAATGCGGAGCAAATTCAATTGGCTCAAGATGTCCTCGCAGCTGATCGAATTGTTGTGGCTTTGATGGTGCGTCATCCTGCGCGACGCTATCTCTCTGCCTTCAAGCTTCAACAAGTTTATATGCGGAATTCTGATGAAGCTGTCGAGCATGATCATTCGGCTTTGCTTGAGAAATTCAAGCAGAGCCTGCGCTCTGAAGATGGTTGGAATCACTGCCAAGATCGTTACAACCACTTCGCCGAGACGGTAGAGCGTTGGCAAAGTCATTTTGGCGATGATTTTTTGGTGCTTTCGATCGATCAGTTGGTGGGTGATACCACCGCTGCCTTGAAGAAAATCATCGAGCGCACTGGTTTCCAGTTTGACCAGCGGGCGGTTCAAGCTGTTATGAAAAATAAGGTCAATGATGTGGCTGTCTCGTTTTCTCTCGATGATGAGGCCCTAGATCTATGTGAGAAGCGTTTTGGTGCCGTGGCCCAGCAGCTAGATGAATTGATGGGATGTGAGCTCACCCTTTGACCACCAAATGAAACTATTTACGGTTGCCTCGGATTCGCGGATTGCTGATTTAGCTGTCCTGTTGGAAAGCGCCAGTCGCGTCACAATACTTCCATTAAATGTTATCCCTTTCGATGGCAATCTTGAGCTGACACGCGAACTTTGTGCGATTTACGGCGCAGTTTTATGTAAAACGGACCCGCTTTGGGATAGTCTCGGTTGCCATGTATTCGGAAAAGCTGCGCATAAGGAGCGAGGCAATGATGTGAAGGCTTGGCGTTACTTCCGCAAATTCAATTCACTCTCCCTTGTTGAAGGTGATACGGTGATTTTCTTGGATGCTAATTCAGCGCTGTTGGCAGATCCTGCTGAGATTCTTGCGTCTTGCGGTGAGGAGAAAGTTGTGTTCGGCCATTTCTCAAAGCCGGGTCGAAATGTTTCACGTTTTGGAATGTATTTAATCAATGCACTTGGTTCTGGCCGTCTTCAGAATCATGGATATGGAGCTGGTTTCTGGCTGGTACCTGCAGGCAAATTGATCCCAAGCATGTTTGAAGATCTTCTGCAATTTCAGGAGATTGCCTCGTTGATCGGCCCAGCCCCAGAGCAAGGCGTACTTAATCTTGTCATTGCTCTGAAGGGGATTCCGACAGCCCTTTTGCGGGAATCTACAGATCATCTGGAGTATTGGATGATTGCTCCAAAGAGTGATCTGTCTGAGCAGGTAAATGAGTTTCCCGAAGGGTGGTTGCTGTCTCGTGATGGCAAACAATCAGAACGTTATTTGGCGGTAGCTAAATGGACAGGTGATTATCATCGCGGAGTATTTGCGTTTCCGCAGCGTGAGTTGCATTTCATTTTTGTTGATGCGGTTTTGAATAAGGTCGCTCATAGTAGTCGCCTAGCTGAACAATTAAAGCTGCTTTTTTCGAAGATATATGGGCATCGAATTGCTTGATTTGTATCGAGCAAACTTTTTGCAAACCATGCATGGTGACATGCTGGGTTTGTCTGTATTTTATGTATTTCAGGGTGAAGTGTCAGTAATATTTTTGCATAGACTATGATTTGTGTTTTCAGATGTATATGATTTATAGTGCACTTGGCTCTGGTAATAATTTATGGCTAATTGATCAGTCATGGGTCATTAGTTATCAAATTAAATTTGGTCTTTTGTCGGTATAGTGTGCTATTTGAGTTGCGATGTTCAGAGCGCGATGCTGTCTCTATCGCCAGTGCGAATCCGCACCACCGATTCAATCGGGCTGATGAAGATCTTGCCGTCACCGATTTCGCCGGTTCGGGCTGCATCTCCAATCGCTTTGACCACATCTTCGACGCGATCGCTTTCAATAACCACTTCGATCTTGAGCTTCTGCAGAAACTCAACGGTGAATTCCGAGCCTCGGTAGCGCTCAACCTGCCCCTTCTGGCGCCCGAAGCCCCGCACTTCACTAACGGTCATGCCGATGATCCCGGCTTCAACCAGGGCCACCTTGACGTCCTCAAGCTTAAACGGACGAATGATGGCTTCAACTTTTTTCATCTTGGAGCACGACTATCCCTTCAAGGATGACCTGTAACCAGGGTTTGTGCGTGATGGCTGTTACACAAGGCTTCGGTTTCTTAGGGTTTTTTCAGATCTCTGAGCCATTGCGTTGACAGACAAGCAGACCCAGACCCCCCTTTACGGCGAGCGTGCGATCGCTGAGTCGGAGTTGATCTGCTTCGACAACCCCAGACCTGGTCGCCCCTATGAGGTATCGATTGAGTTGCCGGAGTTCACGTGCAAATGCCCGTTCTCGGGTTATCCCGATTTTGCAGTGCTGCGCTTGATCTACCAGCCAGGCCCCCGGGTGGTTGAGCTCAAGGCGATCAAGCTGTACGTGAACAGCTACCGCGATCAGTCGATCTCCCATGAGGAGGTGACCAACCGCATCCTTGATGATCTGGTTGCCGCCGCCGATCCGCTCTGGATGCAGCTGGAGGCCGACTTCAACCCCCGCGGCAATGTCCATACCGTGGTGCGGGTCAGCCATGGAACCCGTCAGCCCTGCTGATCCAAACCTTCCACTTCCGCCAGCAGTAAGGGCAGCTCCCCGGCGAAAGCAGCCAGGTTTCGGTTGCACAAGCCGCCCACGTGCAGCCGCCCTTCATCGGCCACTGCCCATAGTTGCCGAGTTGAAACCAGGCTCATCCCCCCTCCCACCATGAGCACGGCAAACCCGAGATAAACGAGTGGAACGCCTGGATCTCGCTTCAACAGCAAGCCACTGGCGGATAACACCGAAGCCACCCGCAAGGGCAGACCGTTTATCTCTTCTGCTGGGCCACCAGGGCGCAGCCGGGTGACGACTTGGCCGTCGGAGTCGTACACCAACACTGGCCCCTTTTCATTGTCGAGGCTGAGGAAGACTGGCTGGCTGCCGTCCGGCCTGGTGGGCAGCACCAGCCCCCAGACCTGCTCTCCCAGTTCCGGATAGGTCTGCAGCGGCAGTTGCAGTACAGGGCTGCGGCCAATCTGCACGCTGATCGCCGCCAGGGACCAATCGGCCTGATAGATCGTGATACCCCTGTGCCGCAGTGGGTGGTTGACGCTGATTTCCTCGGGTGCAGTGCTGTCGCTGAGTGACAGCAGGGAGCGGAACTGCTCTGGCCGCCCAGCGGGATCTCTTTCCACGGCGAAGGAATCGAGGCGGATACTCAGCTGGTTGTCCCCGTTGCGATTTAGAAGATCAAGGCTGCGGCCAGGGGCGAGAAATCTCTCCAGCCGATTCCCCCCGAGCGCACCCCACACAGCACCGACCATCAGAAGCACCATCCCGGCGTGCACCAGCAGTGGACCGACACGGCCGATCACACCTTTGCGCGCAGCGAGACGATTGGGTTGGCGTCGCAAGGTCCAGCCCCGCGCCACCAGCGCGTCGTGGAGTTTCGTTAGGCCTTCGTTGGTATCAAGGCAGATTCGGGTTTCAGCGATGCTCAACTTGCTGAGTTGTCGCGGGGTGCGGTAATCGATCCAGCGGTTTGCTGCCTTCAGTGCTGGCCACTGCCGTCGCCAGCTGCAGAGAATCAGAGACAGTCCCAGCCAGGCGATCAGGCCCAGAAACCAGCTGCAGGAATAAACGTGGTCGAGTTGCAGCCACAGCACCTGTTCACCGTGCAGGACGCCCAGCCAGGGGTTGTCTGCGTAGGCCTCGAGATAGAGGTTGGCGGGATCACCTTGGGGAATGGCCGTTCCGATGCCACTGGCTAGTGCAATCAGTAGCAGCAGCACGATGGCCACTTTTAGATCGGAAAGCCAGGCCGCAAGTTTTTTCATCGGTGCTGTCCCATCAGGTCCAGCGGGCCAGCAGCGTCACAACCCCACTGGTGAGCAGCACCACACCACTGATCGGCGGTACCCACTGGCCCACGGAGCGCAGCGCCAGCAACTTGGGGACGGACGCGGCGAAGGTGCCGGCGAGGAGCAATGGCAACACCTGGCCGATGCCGAAACTGCTGAGCAGCACCACACCTGCCAGGGGGCGACCGCTTTGGGCGATCCACCCCAACAGCACCGCCAGCACAGGGGTGGTGCAGGGGGAGGCTGCCAGACCAAAGGCCAACCCAGCCGCCACAGGAGCCAGGGGTGCGGGTACCTTTTTACGCCAACGTTCGGGGTCCGGCCCGCTTGGGAGGGGAATGCGCAGCAGCCCCAGGAGGTTGAGCCCCATCAGCACCGCCAGCACGGACACAAGCGTTGGTACCAACGCCGGAACCTGGCCGTAAATACGACCCAGCAAGCCACTGAGGCTGCCCAGTAGTACGAGGGCACCAACAATGCCTGCGCAGAAGGTAAGGCTGCGTTGCCAGGGGGGCTGATCGTTCTCGAAGCCGGCCAGGTAGGCCAGGGTGACTGGCAAGAGGGACAAAGAACACGGCCCCAGGCTTGTGAGAGCTCCACCGAGCAACACCAGAGCGATCGTCAGCGGCCCTGGCTGGGCGAGTGCATCCCGCAGCAGACGCTCGCTGCTCTGTGCCAGATCCGAGAGCAGCAGCAGATCCACCGCCATACCAAAAGACACCAAGAGCCTATACAGCTCAACCGATCAAAGGCTGCGGTAGCTCTTTTCTTCGATCAGGGTGGAGCCGCAGCGATGGTTGATGGCACGCTTCAGAGCAGCACGCTCGTCGTTGCGTTGATACACCGACCTTGCAAGGGCGATGAAATCAGCTCCGAAACATTGCTTGGCTTCCTGCCCTCGGATCGCCTCTTCGATGTGCCAAAGCTTTTCATTCACCTCCTCAAGTCCCTCACGTTCCTGCCGCTTCAGCTCCACACCACTTTCGTTCAAGGCTTTTTCGAGCAGACCGAGCTCCTGTAGGACATGGTCAAGAGCTACACCATTCAGACGCCTGGCCTTGATGTTCAGGATGGTGATCTTGTCCACCAGTTCTCCGACAGAAACCGGGATCTGGATCAACATGTCGCCTGATTGCGGATTGGCCGTTCTCTGCCGCCGATCTTTCCAGTGGACTCCAACGAACATCTCATCAGCAGACCCAGGATCACCAGGCTCGACATCAAAGAATTTCCTCCATAGCTCACCAGCGGTAAGGGCAGACCCGTAGTCGGCATTGAGCCGGAGGCGACGGCGATGTTGAGGATCGCCTGGCCCACCAGGATCGTGCAGCAGCCGATTGCTACAAGCCGCGTTTGATTGTTTCGGCAGTTCAACGCCACCCGCAGCCCTACCCAGGCCACCAGCATCAGGAAAAGCAGCAGCGAGAGCGAGCCGATGAATCCGAATTCCTCCGCAAAAACGGCATAGATGAAATCGGTGCTCTGGATGGGTAGGTATTGCAGTTTCTGTGTGGAGAGCCCGTAGCCCTGGCCGGTGAATCCTCCTGATCCAATGGCTAGAAGGCTTTGCACCAACTGGTAGCCATCTCCCATGGGGTCAGCCCAGGGATCGAGAAAAGACACCACGCGGAGGCGTTGATACTCATTCACCAAGATGCTGGCGGTTCCAAGCGCTCCTCCGGCAAGTGCCGTACCGAACAAGCTGCGCCAGCGGATCCCCGAGGCCAGTGCGACCATCCAGAGAGTGAGACCGATCAGGGCGGCGGTGGAGAGGTTCGGCTGCTTGAGAATCAGCAGCAATACAGCACAGAAGCTGGCCAGCCAGAGAAGCTTCTGATCAGGCTTGATGCGCGACCAGGTGGCAAACAGATTGGCGGCCTGAAGTACCACAAAAGGTTTCACTAGTTCGGAGGGCTGAATCTGTAATGGCCCCAGCACCAACCATCGGCTGGCTCCGTTTACGGTGGTGCCCATCACCAGGGTGGCTGCGATCAGCAGGCATCCTCCCCAGAGTGCGGGACCTGCCCAGCGCAGCAGCTGGCGCAGATTGGTGGTCAGAGCCAGGCTGAATAGGCTCCAGCTGGCCAGCAGCCAGATGGCTTGCCGCTTGACGTAAAAGGCCCCATCACCCATCTCCCGGGAGGCCACCCACCAGCTGGCCGAGCCCAACACCAACAGTCCGGCAAGACTCCAGAACGCCGTTAATCCCACCAAAAGCCGAGCTTCTGCGGGCCATTCAGCCCAGGGCAACGGCATCAACCGTTCAAAAAGCCCGGTCGTTGGTTGGTTTGCTTTTTGAGTTTCTCGGCGAGCTCGTTGCTGAACCCGTTCACGGTTGCTGCGTCGGCGTGGTGGGGTTGCAAGGACCAATGGGTCTGTCTTCAACAATCAATGCTCTATTCAGCCGTCTGATCGATGCTTTGCCAAGTCATAAAGCGAAGAGATGCTTCAGCCAAGTTTCCTTGCGATCAGGCCGTCCGCAGGCGCTCGTGCTCCACTTCCCACTGGACTGATTGCCCCCAGGCCTGTTGACGGACCCAGCAACGACCACCACGGCATTGGATCAATTCGAATGGCGGCAGATCGTCAGGCTGGTTCTCCAACGTCACAAAGCTCCCCGGCCTCAGCAGCGGAACCACCTTGGATGATTGGTGATGGCGTTGATTCATGTCAGCGCTTTGGCTGCAGGGATCCTCTAGGCGGTTAACGATCTGCTGGGTTGATTCACTGTTTTCTTCGGGATCACGTTTGCTTTTATGACGAAATGGCGTTGAAACAGCGACTGGATCTGGAGTTGCTGACCCGAGGGCTGGTGAGCTCCCGTCAGCAGGCGCAGCAGCTGATTCGTGCCGGCAAGGTGCGAGACGGTGCTGGCACGGTGTTGGACAAACCTGGCGCGGAGGTGCGGGCCGATCAGGGGTTGGTCGTGGAGAAGCCCCCCCGCTTCGTGTCTCGAGGTGGGGAGAAGTTGCTGGCGGGGTTGGAGGCGTTTTCGCTCGATGTGCGTGATCGCGTCTGCCTGGATGGGGGCATCTCCACCGGTGGCTTTACCGATTGTCTGCTGCAGCACGGGGCCCAACGCGTCTATGGCGTCGATGTGGGTTACGGACAGACAGCCTGGAGTTTGCGCACCGACGAACGGGTGGTGTTGCGGGAACGCACCAACCTGCGTCATCTACAGCCCGAGCAGCTCTATTCCGAAGACGACCCGTGGCCGACCCTTGCCGTGACCGATGTGTCGTTCATCTCGCTGCGCCTGATCCTGCCCGCTTTGCATCGGCTGTTGCGTTCGCCCGCCGCAGAGGCCCTGGTGCTGGTCAAGCCTCAGTTTGAGGTGGGCAAGGACCGAGTCGGTAAGGGAGGTGTTGTGCGCGACCCTGTGGCCCATCGCGATGCCATCGAAACGGTGATAAGTGCAGCTGCAGCGCTGGGCTGGAACCCCCAGGGGCTGGTTGCTTCGCCGATCACCGGCCCCGCTGGCAACCATGAATACCTGCTCTGGTTGTCAGGACAGGATGCAGCGCCGCTGCCGGATCTCGATCAGTTGGTGGCGACCACGTTGGGGAGCTGAAAACAGGATTTATTTGTACAATTAGCCTGTACAAGTCTGACTGGGACATGGATGTCACTTACAGCCAAGCGCGTCAGTCTTTCAAATCTTTGATGGACCATGCGGTTCAAGATCGGGACATCGTGATGGTGCGGCGTCGTCAGGGTGGCGACGTCGCCCTCATTGCTGCCGACGAACTGGAGAATTTGTTGGAGACTGCCCATTTATTGCGTTCTCCCCGTAATGCTGAACGCTTGCTTCAGGCTTTGAACAGATCTCAGGCTTGTGAGGAGCTTTCTCCAGTCGATCTCGATCGTCTTGAGGCAGACCTTGACTTGAGTGATGGCTGAAGCTGATCGCCGTGCGATCTGCCATCCGGAATTTCTTGAGGACCTGCAGCACTGGGTCGAACAGGATCGGCGCACAGCAAAGCGTCTGATGCAGTTGATGAAAGCTGTGATGCGCGATCCCTTTCATGGCATTGGTAAGCCCGAGCCGCTGCGGCACCTTGGATCAGGTGTCTGGTCCCGTCGGATCACCCAGGAGCATCGCTTGGTCTATGTCGTCAAGGGCACTGCGGTCGAGTTCCTCCAGGGCCGATACCACTACTAATGCACCGCTCAATAGAGGCACAAAAAAACCGGCCACTAGGACCGGTCGTTTTTATTGGACGTTTTCGACTCAATTACCGACGTTGACCTGTTGGCCACCGGTACAGAGCTCAACCTTGATAATGCGCCCACCTTGCTTCTGAATTCGCTGTTGTTCAGCAAACCAGCTGTCGTAGGGAACCCACTTGGTGAAGAAGGTGTTCTGTAATTCGCGCTGCGCCCGCACCTTTTCAGGACTGGGGATGCAGGCGGTGACTTTGAACAACCGCATGGTGCTCAGTTGCCGAGGCCGGAGCAGATGTAGTCGAAGTAAACACCCATTTCCTTGCCTGCGTCAGGGCCGACCAGGCCTGCGGTGACTTCCTTCATCGCCTGGATGGCTTGTACGGTTGCACCAATGGGAACACCCAGGGAGTTGTAGGTCTCTTTGAGGCCATTAAGTACGCGCTCATCCAGGATGGAGGTGTCGCCGGCGAGCATGGCGTAGGTGGAGTACCGCAGGTAGTAGTCCAGATCCCGGATGCAGGCTGCGTAGCGGCGGGTGGTGTACATGTTGCCGCCCGGACGGGTGATGTCCGAATACAGCAGAGCCTTGGCAACGGCATCGCGAATGATCGCGGAAGCGTTTGCACTGATGGTTGCTGCGGCGCGAACCCGCAGCTCACCACTGGCGAAATACGACTCGAGGTTGGTCATCGAAGCCGTGTCCAGGTAAAGACCTTGGACGTCGGACTTATTGATGACGTTGGTGATGGCGTCTTGCATGGATCCGTGAAGAGGCGTGAAGGGAGTTCAGCAGGGGGTTCAGGCGAGTGCGCCCACCACGTAGTCGAAATAGGAACCTGCTTCTGCAGCGTCATCGCCGGTCAGCAGACCCATGGCCACGGTCTTCATTTCACGAACAGCTTCAGCCATGGCTTCCAGGGGAGTTCCCAGGGAGCGATAGAGCTCTTTGGCGCCGATCACACCGATCTCTTCAATCGGGGTGACGTCGCCGGCGACGATGCCGTAGGTAACAAGGCGCAGGTAGTAATCCATGTCGCGCAGACAGGTGGCAGTCATTTCCTCGCCGTAGGCATTGCCGCCGGGAGAAATGACGTCAGGACGCTTCTGAAACAACTGGCCGCCGGCCTGCTTCACGATGCGCTCGCGGCTCTCACACAGAACCTGTGCCACACGTAAACGGCGCTGACCGCCGGTTACGAAGGCTTTGATCTGGTCGAGTTCGCCAGGGCTGAGGTAGCGGGCTTCGGCGTCCGCGTTGATGATCGAGTTGGAGACGATGCTCATGCAGTTCTGCCTCGAAGCAAGCGGCCGCCCGTAGGAGACCGATATCCGGTGAATAAGGGGAAGATCCCGAAGGATCGTGTCTCAGATTAAAGGCTGAAACAGGCTGTCGAAACCATCGGAGCGCTGCATGTTCACAACGATCAACACTGATCGTTGTGGCGGCGCTTCGTTGAATTCGGCTGAGGCATCCTCCACCGCCGAAGCCCTTCGCTTTTGGCCTGGGTAACAGTTCTTCACGGCTGAGCTGGATTTCCCAAATCCCCTGCACTGGAGGCAGTCTGGGCGATCGTTTTCGAGGCGTGCTCAGCCCATAAAGCAACCCCGGTGAAGGGGTGCTCCATCGGGGTTGAAAGCGCTCATCCCGAACGCATTCGTTGGGTGCGGGATCGGTCTGTTGCGTTGGATCAGATCGCCGCGTCCGTTGGTGGGTTGAGACCCGCATTGCCTCGGTATAGCGCTGCGGTGCGTTGGATCGTGGCCTGGCTTAAACCACTGGGGCTGTCCATGCCGTTGATTCGAGGCACGGAATCACCGAATCTCTCCGCGAGTAGCTCGCTGACTGCGGCACCCTGGCCTGCCTGGGCTCGGGTGATCAGAAAGCGGCTCGTCTCAGCTGGAGTGGTGGCACGTCCGAGCAAGGCGATACCCGC
>QCUM01000002.1 GCA_003210735.1 Synechococcus sp. AG-679-D13 | reverse complement strand
TCAAATCCATCACCAGAAGTGTATGAATTTCCAATGCTAAATACCATATTAGCAACCCTTCCTTTCCAGCCAGTGCCAATGCCAAGCTTCCCTGTGGTTCCAGTATTGAAGCTTAAAGTATTGACAGAGCTCTTGTAATCCAGCAAAACAGATCCCGCAGGATGATTACTATTTTTCTCGAATTGATTGCCATCTTTATCTTTTCCAACAACGAACTCGCCTGGGAATACATTCCAGTTCTTGGTCCCAAGAAACATCGTCTTTTCATTGTCTTCATTCTTATCAGGTCCAGCAATTCTAATCATATTTTGTGTGCCTAAATATGCACACTCGCCCGCAGGCGGATAAGAAGCAAATGGAGGATCTTGCTCAGAATAAGGATCATAATCACCTTCAGGTAGAGGGTAAGCAATGAACGGTGAAACTGGATCCCATTCAGCACAGCCAGGAGGAAGGCCACTTAGCGGGCCCTTCTCACCAGTCGCACCAGATCCGGAAGGAAGCGTGAAAATAACGTCAGCGTCTTTCGCTTGTTCGGTTCCATAAGCAGCCAGGCCAGCACTCGGAACTGAGAGAAACTCTTCATACTTCTTGTTATCGTTCGCGCTATCTAAGTCGACAACATCGACCCAGAAATTTTTCAAGGCGACTGGCCGCCTTTGTCCATCAATACCAACTAAATAGAAGTCAAAATCGAAAGAGACATCTTGCAGCGCTTGATAGTGATCGCCTTTACCAACCTTAGGCTGAAATCTTTTAGCATAGTCAAGATCATCCTCACCCCAATTTTGTTTACTATCGAAAATGAACTGAAGAAAGTCGTCGCTCTCAGCAATTGTCCCTTTATTTCCACCGTATTCAATATCTAAATTATTGGTTTTTGTAACGTCAGTCTTAAACGCCAAGCTAACATCAGCCTGTAGTTTAAAACCAAGTTCGTTTGGCAAAAGATCAGGAAAGCGGTAGGCATTTATAACTTGAGTTCCGTTAGGAATATTTTCCCATTTGTCAAGCGGCCCAAGCAGGCCTTTTGGCCATGCAGGAATTTCCTGTTGCGAGCCATCTAGCCATATCGAACCGTCTTTTTCATCAAGTGGTACTGCACCATCAAAATTCAGCATTTGATATTGCACATCAATTACTGGTTTATCGCCTTCGAATTGAATATCGTATTGTGTGACTTTTACATCAAGAGATTCCCCTTCTGCAGGTTGTGGAGGGAGCTGAACTTTGATATAGCCATCTCCTTCAGCACTAAGACGAGTCAGTTCGCCAGGCTCATAAGTATCCCAAGAATCTTCTTTTCCTGGATCATTGCTGTACTTAATTTTTCTTCCTTCTGGCAAAGGTTCTTCGTCAAGCATGAGTTCAAAAGACACCACACCATTTTCTTTTCCTTGGACATCAAACAAAAACTCGTTCTCATCGCAGCCTTGGTCAGATCCTTCAATCGAAATGGGAGTATCTATTTGAGCCTCACACCCCTTCAATTCATCACCTTCCAACGTCCCAATATCTGATCCAGTGATTGCTTCTCCCTTAAGATCACTTACCTCCAAACTGATTGAATCACCATCTTTAAATCCTTTCATGTTCTTTACCTTTACTGCTACACTGAAACCTGTCACCCCAGGTTTTACAGTGAATATTCCTCGCAGATCATTTCCACCTTTCTGATAATCAACATCTTCCTCCTTACCATCAACAACATCGCTAATCTCAATATCACCCAACTTTCGATATCCGTCATCTAATACCATCGATGTATCAAAATCGTATTGATAAGTAGCCTCTTTTGTGCGCCCCGGCAGCTCAATATCAAAGATCCAGACAGCATCTTTTTTGTTTTTCGTTGATTCGTACTCGCATATCGCTTCGGCTTCAACGCTGATTTCACCAGGCTCTTCCTCTACTAAATCATCTGGAGTCAAAATCTCTATTAAACCACAATCATCACCCTTGATATATGTAATATCCGATCCACCGCCAACCTGCACCTCGCAATAACCTTTCGGTGCCCAGCCTGACTTGGCTTTTTTGGGGCCAAATTCGCTGATTATTTTATCTTCAACTGGGTCATAATCTTCTATCCAATCCATATTAAAGCTCAGATAAAATTGATCTTGCCCTCCTCCTCCGTACAAGGTATCCCTACTACTACCCCCAAAGATAGTGTCATCACCACCGTTGCCATACAAACCCGTATGCCATCTATCGCCCCCATTTTTCGTAGGATTATCTTTAGTCGATCGAAGGATATTTTTTTTATTATTTCCAATTATTTTGCCGTTAAAATGACTTGTATTACTCTTGTTGTATTTCCACTGCCAGCCTGTGGCATTTATCCTTTCATCTTTCGCTAGCTGAATCGTTGTGACAGTCTCATCAATGTTCGGATTTGGCCCTTTAGGGAAATTCGGCACATCGCCTTCATTGCCTGTGTTAACCGATAGCGAGGAAGTAATCTTATCCCACCCACCTTCCCCCTCTCCTTCTTCAATAGTCCACGGTTGATCATCTTCAATTACTAGTTTTTTGGCGACATCAACGGCAACCGTGCTGCCCTCAACCCCATTCTTTGAAAACGTCAGCAGTGTTGCTGTTTTACCCCGATAGGTTGTTTCACTGATCTCGATATCGGCTTCGGTGATACCGGCCTCAATGAGTTCATCAGACAGAATGATCGTGTCGCCTTTCTTGTAACCCTGAATGGTGTCTTCACCACTGGAGAGCACATAGACATCCCTGCCTTGGCCACCTTTAAGAAGGTCATCACCCTCTCCACCATCCAAGGTGTCCTCGCCCTTCCCACCTGTCAGGGTGTCGTCGCCACCGAGGCCATTCAGCTGTTCGTTGGCAGACGTCCCAACCAATTGATCATTACGGCTTCGCCCGATCAGCTCATCATCGAACTCCTCCAATCGGAACTGCGCCGGCCAGGCCTTCTGATTCACCACATCGCTGAGCTGCCAATCCCCCAGCTGAAGCTGCTCATCGCCATTGCCACCACGCCCCAGCCAACTGCTGCTGGCCAGCACCCGCGCACCCGTGAGCTCTTCCAGTAGCGCCACAAAATCGGCATCGGCGCCAACATGGCAACTCCACAGTGCGATCGTCTCCACTCCCCACTCAGCCAGTGAGGTCGCATGCGCTTTGAGGGCATCCGCATCCATCCATTGCCCGCCCATGCAGAAAGCGCCCTGGCGACCATGGACGATCAAGTGCAAAATTCTCGGCGTTTCCCCTTTCCTCCGTCGTTGCAGCGCCTCGCCGATCAGCTCCAGTGGATGTCCCTCGGACCCGATCTCCAGCGCTTCCAACAGTGCTCCTCCCCGCAACGCATGGATCTCCAGGCAGCTGTCATCAGCCAGGAGTAACTGCTCTGTGATCGGTCGATTATTCAGCGGAGAATCAACCGTGCTGAAAGAAGTCGCGGACCACATCACGGCACTGAATAGGCACAGATCTTTTATCTCTAGCGATGTCGCACCCCCTTTGAACTCACCCAACTGAGGGATTTAAAGATCGGGCACAGGCTCAAAAACAAATCAAACAAGATGGTCCGAATCGGACAAAAAAAAGCCGATTCAGTTGACAACAAAACTGGGTATGGATAAAGGAATCCGAAAAATATCGATCGAGGATAAACATCCTCAACAAACAAATTCACCACAGAAGATCTTTCAATTCATCGCCAAACCTGGCCGACCTCATCAAAATAAATTTCTTCTTGTCATCCAAAGCATGACGTCCTGCCGCTACCCGCAGCGTCTTCTTCGGGCTGTGCTGTTCAGCAGCCTCGGGCTTCTGACCTTGGAACTACTGCAGCCCGGCGACGTCCATGCCGAGGAGTGCACCATCGACTCCTTCGGGGGAGAGGTATGCCTGCCTTCAACCACTCCGAATGATCCTCCTGAGGATCCGGACGACCCACCGAAGTCTCCGCCGGAGTTTGTCATCACACCCCCATGCTTCGGGCCCTGCACCCAGTTCCCCCCGCCAACCCCCTTTCGCCAGTTCGAGGAAGATCCGGAACCGGATCCTGAGCCCACACCAGAGCCGATCCAAGAGGTCACGCCGGAACCCATCCAACCCGAGCCGATCCGCCCTCTCTGGTTGAAAAGCGACGCGCTGGATCCAGCCGTTGCCGAGGACTACTTCAACCAGACACTCCAGCTCTACGCCCAGTCCCGCAGCGATGCCTTGGCGTTGGACGTCACCGATGGCGCCTCCTTCACCGATGACACCCTGTTCATCGACGTTGATGGTGTCCGCTACCGCGAGATCACCGAACCCCATGGCGCGCTGTTCGCCACCGAGGTGAATGAGCCTGCCGTCAATGTGTGGGTGCGTGGTTTCGGGGGCAGCAGCAGCAACGGCAGCACAGGCCATCGCTTTGCCGACTTTGACAACGGCGGCGCACAACTCGGTTTCGACATCCCCTTAAGCGATCAAACACGCATCGGGCTGTTCGGCACCTACGCCGTCATGGATGGCGACGACGGCTCCCGCGGCAGTTGGGACGCCGATGGCTGGGGCGGCGGTGCCTACGCCGAGTACTGGTCGAGCACCTTCGTGCTGCGCGGCATGGTCAGCGCCGGCGGCTACGACGGTGAACACCGACGCTCGGTGAACGGCGAAACCGCCAAGGGCGACCGCAGCGGCAATTCCTGGACCGGCGTGCTCAGCGTCGCTGCTCCCATGGACAGCGGCGACTGGCTGATCGAACCGCAGGCCCTCGTCAGCTACACCAACACCAGCCTCGACAAATTCAGCGAAAGCGGTGCCGACCGCCAGGACCGACTCCGTTTCCATGAAATGGAAGTGAACCAGGTCGGCTCTGAACTCACCGTGAAATTCGCCCATCCCATCCGCAATGGTGAACGATCCCTCTTCCTCCCTTCCCTGCGCGTTGGCTGGGCAGCGGACTGGGGCCTCAGCGGTGACAGCCAGAAGGTGACCTTCCTCGACTCCGGCAAGTCCAAACGCTGGAGCGTCAACAGCAGCGATTCCCACGCTGCACTGGTCGAACTCGGCCTCGACTACACCACCTTCAACTTCAACGACAACTCCGTCGCCGTCTATGCCCGCGGTGGTGCCCTCATCTGGGGTGGTGACCGCGGAACGTCCTGGCAACTCCAAGGCGGTCTCAGCTTCCGCTTCTGATCTCTGAACAGCAGGCGGCAAACGCTGCACTGGGATCCTCGGCTTTGGTGATCGGCCTGCCGATCACCAGCTGGCTCGCCCCAGCCGCCATCGCCTCGGCCGGCCCCATCACCCGGGCCTGATCGCCCACTGCAGCTCCTTTGGGTCGAATGCCCGGCGTCACCAACGCAAACGGCTCCGGATGCTGCGCCCGCAACGCAAAAGCCTCAAGCGGTGAACACACACAGCCACCGATACCGGCGGTTGCCGACAGCTGCGCTAACGCCGGCACCCGCTCGCCAATGGATTGCCCAATGGCGAGTTCCTGTTGCAATCGCTGCTCGTCCCAGCTGGTGAGCACCGTCACCGCCAACAAAGTGGGAACGTCGAGACCTCCCTGCTGGGCCCCATCCACCGCCGCGGCCTGGGCCGCCTGCAACGCTTCGCTACCGGCGCAGGCATGCACGGTGATCAGCTCCGCCCCCAGTGCCGCCGCCCGCCGGCAGGCACCGGCCATCGTTGCGGGGATGTCGTGGAATTTGAGGTCCAGAAACACCCGTAAACCCTTTTCCCGCAGCTGACCAACAGTTCCAGGCCCCGCCTGCACGAACAGCTCCAGGCCCACCTTCACCCAACGCAATCCCTCCACCTGGCCGGCAAAGGCCATGGCCTGCTCTGGCTCCATGCCATCGAGGGCAACGATGATCCGATCGGCGGGGTCAGAGGAGAGCGATGGAGCCAAGGCAAGCGGGTGATCCGGATCCATCCTGTCGCGGCGGCACCAAACTGGCTTGGACAGCTAACCGGCTGATTTGAAATCATTCAGGGAAATCTCCCCTGAAGCCAAAAATCTGGCCACTCACCTTCAAACTGTTATTGACAACTTAAGGCCAGTCGTTTGCTCAATGAAGGTCAGATAATCGCGCTGTGATTCAGGCTTCCGCATGAATTCGGGATACGCCGCTGCATTACACAAAGGCCCCAAAAGATGAAGAACCCTAAACACCTTGATTCGCTCATAATCGAGGGATCTGATGCTTTGATAAGCCTGAACAGCACCTTTAACAATCTGTTCACAAAAATCAGACGAGATATCCTTCGCAGCTTGCCGAGCGAATAACAAATAGTCATTCATCATATTGGCAAGATCCACGGCAGGGTCTGCAATCACAAAAGACCAATCCAGAACTCCCGTCACTGAACCCTTTTCAAACATCAAGTTGCCACCATGATAGTCACCATGGATCACTGAAAGGTCATGTCCAGCCAATGGCAAATGATCACAAAGCCAGGCGATCAACTCAGAAGCCCATGGATTTGACTTTTCACCAAGATCTAAAACACTTTGAAGAAAAGTGTGAAGTAAAAAATTCTTATCGGGGACGCCCGCCCGTCTTAATTCATCAACAACAGGCCCAACATCTATCGCGTGCATAGCGGCCATCGACTCGCCCAGTACCGTTGCATGAACATCCGGCGCCTGCTTGAACAAAGTCTCGCCAGGCAAGAGATCCATGACGGCAAAAACGCCCCCCAGAACCGATTGATCGGCACAAACACGATGAATCAAAGGAGCATTGAGTCCATGCCGCTTGAGTATCTGATGAACACACTGATGGCGTAAAAGCTCTTCCGCTTCTCGCGCAGGACGCAGAATGCGAAGAACTCTTGGCTCCTGGCCAACCAGCTTGTAGCGATAAAGCCGGGCATCACATCCGCCGACCAGAGGCGCCGGCTCAATTTCATAAACAAGATGTCCCGCCGAATCAGATTGCAGATAAGACAAAAAATCAGCAGCAATTCGCTGATCTGATCGGAATTCAGTTTCAGGCGCTGGCATTGGTCTTGGCTCGGATGAGTTCACCATCGCTGCGGCAACCCATGAGCGGATCCCCCAAAAGGGGGATCGCTGGCGCCTCAGGCCGTCAGCCGCCGGAAGGTTTTCTTGCCCAGCTGCAGCACCTTGCCCTCCAGCTCAGCGGCCGAGGCAAACTCCTGGTTTGGATCGGTGATCTTCTCCCCATCCAGCCGGGCGGCACCACCTTTGATCTGGCGGCGCGCCTCGCTGCTGCTGGCGCAGATGCCCACGGCACTGAGCAGATAAAAGGCTTTCGCGGGGAAATTCACCGTCGCCAAGGTCGCCTCAGGCACCTCCGCATCGGCATCACCGGCCCCTCCAACAAGCGTGGCGGCATCCACCTGCGCCTTCTGCGCAGCCTCCAGGCCATGGCGGCTGGCGGTCACCGCCAAAGCCATCGCCTTCTGCTTCTCCCTTGGGTTCTCCGGCAACGTCGCCAGGTCGAGGTCGGTCAGCAACATGAGGTAGTCGTTGATCGCCGCATCGCCGACCTTCTCCAGCTTGGAGTACATCGAAAGCGGATCCTCATCCAGGCCCACCACGTTGCCGAGGCTCTTGCTCATCTTCTGAACGCCATCCAGCCCCACCAGGATCGGCAGCAGCAGGCCGAACTGGGTGCCCTTATCGAAGTGACGCTGCAGGTCGCGGCCCATGGCCACATTGAACTTCTGATCGGTTCCCCCCAGCTCCACATCGGCGTTCACCGCCACCGAGTCGTAACCCTGCAGCAGCGGGTAGAGGAATTCATGCAGGGCGATCGGGGTGCCACTGCCGTAGCGCTTGGAGAAGTCGTCCTTGGCCAGCATCTGACCGACTGTGCCGGTGCCCAGCAGGCCAATCACCGCCGGCAGGTCCATGCCCTCCAGCCACTCGGAGTTGTAGCGAACCTCCAGCCGTCCAGGGGTCTCGAAATCCAGCAGCGCCGTGTCCTTCGGCTGGTCCTGCCCGAGCTGACGCAGATAGGTGGAGGCGTTGGCGGCCACCTGCTCCTTGCTGAGCTGCACCCGCGTGGCGCTTTTGCCGGTGGGATCACCGATCCGTGCGGTGAAGTCGCCGATGATCAGCACCGCCGTATGGCCCGCGTCCTGAAAAGCCCGCAGCTTGCGGAACAGGATGCTGTGCCCCAGATGAATGTTGCTGCCGGTGGGGTCGATGCCCAGCTTCACCCGCAGGGGCCGCTCCTCCTGTTCAGCCAGAGCCAGCCGTGCCGCCAGCGCCTGATCTGCATCCGTTGGATCCCCTGCCGGGAACAGGTCGGCCATGCCGCGTGCCAGCCAGCTCGGCAGGGACGGGGTTGACTCCGGCATGGTGCGCTGTTGGTGTGCGCTGGAGATCGTACGGGTGCCTGGCGATGCACTCGCCTCAGTTGGAGGCAGGCGGTTCGATCTGGGCCTTCATCCGCTCCAGGGTGCTGTTCATCTGCTCGAACATCTGTTCCGGAGTGATGCCGAACTGCCCCAGCTGCGTGCGGAGCTGTTCAACGGTGAGCTTGGCCTGGAAGTCTTCCGAGAGTTCGAAGCGCTTCATGAACACGCGGTAGCGGCCCATCAGCTCTTCCATCGTCTCGATGAACTTCTTCTTGCCCTCCCGGTCGAACTTGCCGTAGTCGCTCCCCAGCTGCATCAGCTGCTGGTAGTCACCGAACAGACGCTTGGCTTCGTCCTGAACGATGTCGGAATCGAAGAAGGCCATGGCTCGAATTTCGTTTCCCTAACGCAAATTCTGCAGAATTTATGTCGTCCGTGGCAGTGCGGATTCACGCCATGCCCATGCTTCCAGCAGTCGCCCACTTGTGCCGGCGTGAATCTCACCAGCCAACTGCCTCTGATACGGGCCATTCCAGGGCGTAGCCAACCGCTGCTGCACCAGCGCCGCACCGTGGTGGCCAGCAGCAACCGGCTGCTGATCAGCAGCCTCACCCAGCTATTCGATGGCATCGGGCCGCTGGTGGGTGCCGCCACCAGCCAGGACGCCGCTTTGGAGTGCCTACGGATCGGTGGCGTGGAGCTGCTGATCTGCACCGACCAACTCGACAGTGGCGACGGACCAGAACTGGTGGCCGCCGCCAAGCAGCATCATCCCGGGCTGCGTTGTCTGATGCTGATTCAACGGCCTTTGCTCAGCACGATCCTTGCGGCACTAGCTGCGGGCTGTGAAGGGCTGTGCAGCGGTGAACGGCTCGGGCGCGGAGGGCTGCTGGAGGTGCTGCGGGCCATGGAAATCGAGGGCATTCATTTCGACCCGCTGATCAGGGGTGTGTTGCAGCGGAGTCAGGTGGGCAGAACGGGGGATTGGATCAGTCCACAAGAGCCACAGCTCAGCCTGCGAGAGGAAGACCTGCTGCGCAGCCTGTGCAACGGCCTCAACAATCAGGCCATCGCCGCTGAACTGCACCTGTCGATCAACACGGTGAAGCACGGAATCACCGGCCTGCTGCGCAAGTTCGACGCCAACGACCGCACGCAACTGGTGCTGATGGCCTTCCAACGCGGACTGATGGATCCACCGCAACCAAGCCCGCGCTGGTGATCGTGAAGGGCTGTAGCGAAAGAGCATGAGCCGAATGACCCACCCTCGTTAAGGTCGGCGCATCATTGTTTGCAGGAATGGGCCGCAGCCACTGGTTGGATCCCCTGGCGCGGCGGGTGCTGCAGGCCACAGGCCAACTGCCGCCGCCAACACAACCCCAGGCTCCAGCCACAGCCCCAGCGCCGGCCGAACCCAGCTGGATGCTGGATGTGAACCGGGCCAGCAGAGACCAATGGATGCAATTGCCCTGCTGCAGCCGGGACACCGCCGATCTGTTGGTGCGGCTGCAGCAGGGCGGCGTGCAGTTCAGCAGCGCCGAAGATCTGTTCCGGCTGCTGGAGCTGCCCCTCGATCTGCAGACCCTCTGGGATCCCCATCTGCTGTTCCATTGGTATGGCGATGCACCACCACAACCCCCGGTGGCGGCTCTGGATCTAAACAACGCCACTCCCGAGGCGCTGCAGCAGCTCAACTGGCCTGACAGCCGCCTGCAACGGTTGCTGCAGGAGCGCCGTCGGGCCGGGTTCTGCGACATGGCCGATCTGCAGGAGCGCCTCTGCCTGCCAGCGAGCACGGTGGAATCGCTGATCGGCCGGGTGAACTTCGGCAGTCGCCGGGCCGGCCCATCCCTGCCGCTGAACTGATGCAGGGGGATCTGTTCGCAGGCGCAGCCTCTGCGACATCACCAACGCCGGACCTCCCCCTCGATGCCGAGCAGTTGTGCCATTGGCAATCCCGCCTGCATCAACACCAGGCACCGCTGTTCCGAGGTGAACAGCCGGGGAGCCACCAGGTTGATCTCTTCGCAGCCGATTCCGACGCCCCTGCGACAACCATCAACCCCATCGGCCTGACGCCGCTACCCATGAACTTCTGGCGCTGGCCCGAGAGCCCCCACCGCGGCGCGGCGATCTACTTCGTGTTGGACCGACCACCGGAGCTGGAACAACCGCTGTTGCTCTATGTGGGCGAGACCCAGGCAGCGGACAAGCGCTGGAAGGGGGAGCACGACTGCAAGGCCTACCTGGCAGCCTACGGCGAGGCACTGCAGCGCTGCGCTCTGCCCCATCAATTGAGCATCCGCTTCTGCACCGATGTACCCGCCGCCACCCGACCACGGCGTGCCATTGAACAGGCCCTGATCCAGCGTTGGCTACCGCCGTTCAACAAGGAAACCCGTCAGCGCTGGACCACACCATTCACCGCTGACATTTGAAGCCCAGAACAACTGCGATGACAGGCTTTCATTTCTTTCAATTATTTTGGCAGGACAATTTTCAAGGCAACGGAGAAGACAATCAAACGAACTTCACCTAGTACATCAGCATTTAATCTAAAGATGCAGGGCTGTCGCCTGACAAGTAGCTGTCCTTCGATCAAATTGCGTGAGCTGTGCTCGGCGAGGCGGCTTGGTTAGGGGAATGGCAGGCATCAAGCCAAGGGTTCCTGCCTCCCTTTCCTAAAAACCACGACACGAGGGCCCGAGCCAGTGGATCGCTTCCACCACGAGAAGCACGCTTGCACCCCTCAACTGCTGCCGATGATGCGAGTGTCGCCTCCAGAGCCCGCAACAATGCCTCTGATCGTTACGAGCAAATATCAACCAGCGACAAGAAATAGAAAACAAACTTACAGGGAAGCGGCACTCAAGACTGCTCCTACCTTTGAAGATAGATCTTACATAGGCAATTAATTTACAACCATGACTGATCCTCTATGGACTCAAATACGCACACAGACAAAGCCTGAAAACGGCAAACCGTGTGACACCTGCCGTATCTTCATAGAACACATTGGCTGGCGCAAAGAACAGCCAGACAAGACAGGGCAAGAGGTCTTCCTTAACTCTGTTGATGACCTGCCAATCAAGCTACAAATGCTCAAGAAGACCCCTTTCGTCCACGCCACTGGCGACTGAGCTGTAGCCATCTCCAATCGCTTGACCGATTAAATAGGTTTTTACTCCTTGGACTTACACGCTTTCCTCACCACTCCCCACACAAGTAATACCGCCAAAACCAATAGAGAGACAATCACGATCAGATAGTCCCTACTTTGGAGACAGCGCTTCTTCAAAGGCTGACGGGAGCTTCGTTAGGCGTGGGGTCAGTGCGCTCTTTCTGGACCAGTTTCAGGTATGTGCGGTTTTTTCGTCCCAGCAACGCAGATGAAATCCAATAGGCGAACCATGCATCAACAACAGCGCCATGTCGATCTTCTTCGACAACGACTCCTCCTAGCCCAGACGCTCACCTTCTCAATAGCGGCAAGCTGGTCATCAACCAAGCAGTCTTCAACAACCCTGGTTGTGCGCAATGGTGCATCCTTCTGCCAATGGCAGGGACGTCTCCACGACAGCGGGCGTGACGTCTGCTCACCTCGCTTCGATACCTATGCCGAGGCAAAGCAATAAAAAACCCCACCTCATTTGAGATGGGGACAAGAGCAAAGGGCTATCGGTTAGCCGTCATCCTCACTCCTCTTCTTCGCTTCCACCAACAGGGATGAGACGAATGGCTTTCTTACCAAGCTTGATATCAAACTCATCTCCTGGCGACAGATCCAGCATCGCTGTGTAGGCCTTGCCCACCAAGAGGTTGCCGTTGCCCTGAACCTTGGCGGTGTAGCTGAGCTTGCGTCCGCCCTTGCCTACAGCCCCATCTCCACCAAGGCTGACACCTTTGGCTTCCAGCAGTGCCTCATAGAAGGAGGTGAAATTCAAACGCTCTCCACCATCCTTTTTCGTCGAGACATAGCCGCACTCTCTTACGAGCTCTGACTTGGCTATGTCACCCAGCTCCTTCACTTTTGCGAGCAGGTCAGATCCAGTAAGCATCGATTGTTGAGGTGACGATATGAATCAGTATGCCCATACATCTTTCACAGATGCAATCCCTTTAGCTGCCTATCGGCAGCTCTCTTTTTTGGTGTTCTCAGAAATGGGAACGTCCTTTGCCAGATAACAACGACTCTCCTGATAGCTCCCCTTGATGCCACTGGTATCGACAACATCGCGGACGGTCTCTCGGGTGTCGTTGACGAGACGCAAGAGCTTCAACAATGGATGATGACCACTCTGTTGCTGGACGATGGCTCAAGGATGTGGCTGCCTAACTCGCTGAGCGTCGCAGTCACGGCACTGGGGACTTCACGCTGAACGGACTGCTCTGCCTCAAAGGCATTGCGGAATAGAAAACGTGAAAGCGGCCTGTGGGCTGAGGGCAACACCCAATCCCATAACAACGCCGCACATCAGCGGATCACGGCTCCGCAACATCAGTGGACACGGGAGGTATCAGACAGCACCAGACCATGCCTTTACATATGTTTACATGAGGTCATGGATAAAGCTAAGTACCGCCAAATCTCCGAGGAGTTCTACCTCGTTACCTGGGATAATGGTGAGTGGAAAATTCTGCACTCTGACAAGATCTTGGAAGATTAACTTCCGATCAACTAAGTCAACGATGACCCGTTAAGAGCTCTAGTCCCCTCGTTTGATCGCTTGCTCTTCTAAGGAGCAAGTTAACTATTGAACTGATGAGCGAAAGGCGGATCGATCTTCCCCTGGAGGGTGAGCAGCTGATGGAGAAGCTGCATCAGGCCGCCATCTTCTGACCCGAATGAACCCGGACAGATCCATCGGTTGCGCTATTTCGGTCAAGGAACCGATGCCCTATCAGAGCAAGCTGCGGCCCCGCTGGAATCAAATGTTCCGCGCCCCGCGCGAAATGAGCGTTTTTGCCGATGGCATTGTGTGCGTCCCCTGACGAGAGTGAGCACAGCGAGATCGGAGGAGCCTTGACGGACGACACTCCACCTGAGCAGATCACAGAAGCAGACTGACTTTCTGGCCCCTGCTCCAACAGTCTCAAGAATGACCAGGGTTGGTCGTTTGGCTAGGTACACATCAGCTACGTCACGCCAAGCGACGCTCCACTTGCACCGCCCCAGGTGCCCTCGGAGAAAACGACCCATTCCCTAGAGCAAATGGCCCCAGGGCGCCTTGAGCCAGACGCTTCGACCCTCTCTCTTTCCTGAAGTGATGGGTTGAACCATGCACAAACGAGCGAGCTAGGCCGTCTTTCCACCGGGAAGGGCGGCCTTCCTCTTTGGCCCAAGTCCTGCGGTGCAGTCTTGCCAACGCATCAGACAGGCACTGATAACAAGGTTGTTAAAAAACCGTTTCCCGCGCCAAGCCTGCGATCAGTGGGCTTGGCTAACGGCCCGGTCTTGCGAGACAAATAAGCCAAGGCATCTAGACATCGTGTGGTGGCATCAGCGGTTTGCAAGGCGAAGCGCTGATTGAGACCCCTCAGTCCCGAGGTCTCGAGACGTGCCAGAGCCAAAGCAAACTGAGCCTCTTGCTGCAGTAGCGCTACAAACGGCGCTGAAGCTGTTCTGTTGCCAGATCGCTGAACAGAGGCACAACGTCAAGTCGGCCGAGGTCAACGCAGCTACAGGACAATTCCAGAAAAGCTCATCCATTCAGCTTGCAGCGAAACCAATTCCATGGCCAGATCCTTCTTGTAAGTGACACAGCTGGTTGACAAAAAAGCTTTTAAGGACCGACCAACTTTCCATTGCGCATAGATCGCAACGCCCGGATCAAAGTCCTGCAGATCAACCATTCGCCCCGTCAGCAATGGCGGGGTTTTTAGTTGCTTAGAAGCCTTCAGGGCCAAACCAGTCGAGGGATGCGAAGCCCCGCATAAATCACTCGATCTAAAGATGTGTCAGTTAGCAACACCAGCGATAATATTCGCAGGGAGAGAGCCTAACAATCACATGATTCATATGAAACTGTTAGCCGCAAGCGCTCTTATTGCTGGAGCAATCCCTGCTGCGGCAGCTGGTGACATAGCACCGGAGATCCACAAAATGTGTATTCAGGCAGCCGACTATCGCGGATGCGTTGAAGCCCAAGCCGGAACCCCTGAATATCTCGGTAACAAGTGCCCCGCCAATCATGCGTATGTCGGTGATGGGAAATGTCAGCGGGTTTACTGCGACTGGGTTGGTTTAGGCGGCGGTCATCACGAACCTCTTGTCGCGGGCAAGTCCACCTGGCGTTGCGGAAACAATTACAACCTCTGGAAGGACGAGTTGCAGGTAGGAATTCTGCGCCTTGGTGCCACCGTCAAGGTTGAGGAAACAAGCAACTGTCCTTCCGTTGCGCCCAAGAAAGGTTGGAACTCCAGCTGCGAACACGCAGAAGACAATTGGCGGGCCATCGAAGCTGAGGCGAAGCGACCCAAGTGCTCCGACAAACTTGCACCGTTCGGTTGCGACTGGAACGCCTATCTAGATGCCAACCCTGCAATGAAGACGTGGGCTGACGCTAACCCTGCAGCAGCAGAGCAACAACGCATCAAGTTATCCGCCGACCCCCTGAAAAAATAAATTGAGAGACAGACTTACTCAGGAAGCCTCCTGATGCCTCTACACGGGGCTGTGAGCAATAAAAACTAACAAGATGAAAGTAGTGGGAATTATGAGTCGCTATCCATCTCCCGAGGAAACCACACTCACTTCCCCCCGTCAGCAATGGCGGGGTTTTTGTTGACAGAAGCAGGCTTCCGTCAATAACCGGACGGGGGATACAAACCCCATGAATCGCCCAGAGCAATCAATCGAATGGGGGATGTGCTCACAACGTCCTGCAGCGATGTTGTTATCAGACGAGTTGAGCAGATGAAAAGTTTTAATCGCACTTGTGATGGCACTTTTAACCGCACTGTTGTTGGTGCTTTCGCTGGTGGTGTGGCAGCTGCCCTTATGGCGGCATCGACGATGTTCGCGATGGATGTGTTGACCCCCAAGCCTGCCAATGCCAACGACCTGATCCACTGCTCCATCTACGACAACACCATCCAAGACAGAGACGAAAACCTCTGCGACTGAAACGCAATCGGCTCCTGCCATTCCCGCTGGTGATCGAGCCCAACCAACAACTACCTGAGAGGAACCATGAACACCCCACAAATCCATCTCTTCGTTCAAGAAGGCTGCCGCCCCTGCCAATACGTGAAGGGCCAGCTCTCCAAGGTTGATGGCTGGGAAGGCTTGATCACCATCACTGACTCCAAGTGCTGTGGTGAGTGGACAGACTTCGCCAAAGACAGCGGCGTAGTCGCAACTCCCACACTCGTGGCCTTTGAGGGCGGCGAGGTGGTTGCTCGCAAGGCAGGCAGCCAGTCATTCACGTCTGACTTCTTCAGGGGGCTGATCGAGAAATTCAACTCAACCATCACCAACGAATGAACAACACACCTCAAACCGTTCGTGAGGCGGCGCCGCTGGACATCGTCCGTGTTGTTCAGACAGTCCTTGCCATTACCCATGAACAAAGCTGATCAGTCCAAGCTGATGGTTGACCGAAATAGCTCAGTTGAGTGATAAGAACCGGATCGATCCAGGAGGGCTTAGCGGGAAACGTTTCGTTTCGCGTGTTCGGTCCCTTGTCGGTTTTCACCGTCACGGGCAGATCAGCTTGCTGGCGATGGTTGTTTCATCTTCAACGCAACCTCAAATGTCTACCGAAGTTCGTAACTGGGACATCGTCGCCAAAGCGATGGAAGCAGCTGGTGCCACATCAAGTCAGATGTATGTCCGCGCCAAAGCATTGGCACTCGGCAAGCTCGACCCCATGCCCACCAGCTCTCCTGAAGCTCCATACAGCATTTCAGCTGTAGCTGGCTGATTACTGCAGATCCAAGCCTCACATCTGTGGGGCTCACCCACTCAATCAAAAACATGACGACTTCAACTCAATCCAAATTCGGCTTCAGCAACTTCGCTGAAACCTGGAATGGCCGTTTAGCAATGCTGGGCTTTGTCATTGGCCTTGGCACCGAGCTACTCACTGGCCAGGGAATCCTTAGTCAAATTGGTTTCTGACCCATTCGATCCGGGTGGGCCACACCATTCACCACTGATCCATGAACCGACGTCTGCTGGTGCTGTTGGCCGTACTGCTTCCTGCCCCGGCGATCGCAGCTGACCTCACCACCCTGCAGCAGACCTTGCTCCGCCACGGTTTCCAGATCGAAGTCCTCCAACCTCCCGGGGGGGCCTACGGCCGCTTCATTTCCAGCCGGAAGTTGCTCGAAATCTCGCCACTGGTGCGGGATCTCGGCATCACTCGACCGGTGCTGCTGCATGAGGCGGTTCATGCGGCCCAGAGCTGCCCCGACGGCCAGCTCACATTGCTAAAGCTCGATCGCCAGAGCAGCCCGGTGGTGGAAAGCCGGATTCGCTACCTGCTGAACAACCACTACAGCCAGGAGCACCAGGCCCTGGAACAGGAGGCCTTTCGCCTGCAGAGCCAGCCGGACGCAGAGGCACTGATCATCGCGGCGCTCGAGCGGCGTTGCCCAGCTCGATAAACGTGGTCAATGGAGATGGCTACGCTCGCCTTTTGACCTGAGCTGTCCATGCTTCTCTCCCTCGCCAACGACGGACTCTCGACCTGGAGTGGTGAGGTATTAGCGGTGGGGCTATTTAAAGATCAGCCCACCACGGAACTGGACAGCCGCTGGCCGGGGCTGGCCAACACGCTGAGTCGTGAACAGTTCAGCGGCAAAGCCGGACAGCAGCTGGTGGTGAATCTGCTGGAGGCCTCCGGCCCCCAACGGTTGGTGGTGCTGGGACTGGGAGATGCCGCGGCCTTCAACCTCGATGGGGTGAGACGTGCAGCAGCAGCTGCCGCCAGGGCTGCGGGTGCCTCCACCGGCCGACTCGGCCTGCAGCTGAACTGGGAGGGTCTTGAGCCGACCGCTGCAGCGGGTGCCGCTGCGGAAGCGGTGCGTCTTTCCCTCTACACCGACCAGCGTTTTCGCAAATCGTCCGACGTGAAACCTCAACCCGCAGGCCTGGAGCTAATCGGCCTGCCCCCCCAGGCCGCCGCGGGCTTCGAGCGGGTGAATGCCGATTGCGCCGGTGTGGAGCTGGCCCGTCAGCTGGTGGCGGCCCCACCGAACGTGGTGACCCCCGCAGCCCTGGCCCAGACCGCGGCGGAAATGGCCGAAAGCTATGGATTGGAGCTGACGGTGCTCGAACGCGCCGATTGCGAGGCGCGAGGCATGGGTGCCTTCCTGGCGGTGAGCCAGGGGTCGGACCTCGACCCCAAGCTGATCCACCTGGTGTATCGAGCGGAGGGTGAGGTGAAGCGCCGACTGGCGCTGGTTGGCAAAGGGCTCACCTTCGATTCCGGCGGTTACAACCTCAAGGTGGGAGGGGCTCAGATCGACATGATGAAGTTCGACATGGGCGGCAGCGCCTCGGTGTTCGGCGCGATGCGTGCCATTGCCGAACGGAAACCTGCCGGCGTTGAAGTGCACATGATCGTGGCCTCCTGCGAAAACATGATCAACGGCTCGGCCGTGCACCCCGGTGACATCGTCAGCGCCGCCGATGGCACCACGATCGAGATCAACAACACCGACGCGGAAGGACGGCTCACCCTCGCCGATGCCCTGCTCTACGCCTGTGAGCAGAAACCCGATGCGGTGGTCGACGTGGCCACCCTCACCGGAGCAATCGTGGTTGCACTGGGGAGCGAGATGGCAGGTGTTTGGAGCAACAACGATGACCTCGCCGAGTCACTCGACCGGGCGGCCGAGGCTGGTGGCGAGGGATTGTGGCGAATGCCCCTGCGGCGCTCCTACAAGGATGGGCTCAAATCCAAGCTGGCCGATTTCAAGAACACCGGCCCTCGCCCGGGCGGATCGATCACAGCGGCCCTGTTCCTGGAACACTTCGTCAGCAAGGGGATCGCTTGGGCCCATGTGGACATCGCCGGCACCGTCTGGAGTGACAAGGGCCAGGGGATGAATCCCGCCGGCGCAACCGGCTACGGCGTGCGCACACTGGTGAACTGGGTCTGTACCCCCTCATGAGCAACAACCGACTGAACTGGTACCTGAAGGCCCAGGCCGGGGTGCTGCTGCTGCCGGTGGGTTTGTGCCTCTTCGGTGAGGCGGTGAGCCGCAAAGTGGTGCAAATGATGGGTGGGGAGGCCGGCGAATGGTTCTGGACCGGAACCCTGAGCCTGATCTGCATCAATGCCGGCATCGGACTGATGATTGAAAGCGGCCTGACCAAAGGCTTCCCCGCTCGTCGTCGTCCTTCAGACAGCTAGAAATTTCTTCAACTCAAAAGGCCTGGTTTCAGGACGCAACGGCAGCTGGGAAATGGGCCGCCCCAGTGGTGCGATCAGGTGTTTCCAATGCATGAATCTGCCAGCGTGCTCGTTCAGAGCACGACTCCAAAACCCTGTCCAGATCATCCGAAGCATGCTTCGGTGATGGATATGGACCGATGTGGCGGGTTCCGAGACCATCCTTAATGGTCAGCAGATACATACATTTCCTCCTGTCTTTTTTGGATCTTAGACATGGCTTCCATGGTCGTCGATGGACGGAAACCCGTCTGTTCACTGGGAACTGAATGAATTGAGCCGCCTCGTTCGCTTAATCTTTTCCATAGGTTTTATGCATGGTTCTTAAGGCTTTTTTCGTTTTCAGTGCGTTTCAATTGGGCCCTGAAAAAGCATCAACAGCCACCAGAGTGCTCAACCAAACAATGCCTTGATGGCGCCGGCTGTAACGAGGGCAATGATTCCCACCATCCAGATTTCACGGCGTTGAGCCAACAAAGACAGTGCCCCAGGCGAAAAGCGCAACCGCCCCGTCGACACCAGATACGTCAGCCCCACCAAAAGCACCGTAGGGACGAGCAAGGCAAACAGCAGCTGCAGAGTCATCAGTCGCTCCAAGGATTGCCGCTACGGGCCTTGTCACCCCAAACATCATCCAGTCGACGATCGCGTCCACAACTAAAGCGGTAAAAGTTGTATTTGAGTGAATTCAACTCTGCGTAATTCTGGTGGTACCCCTCTGCCGGCCAGAAGCGAGCAGCGGGTCGGATCTCCACCTTGAGGGCTGAAACGGGCTGATCCAACTCCCTGGCTGCCGCCTCGGCACTGCTGTTTGCTTCTTGGGACTGGGCGTCATCCGCCGTGAAGATCACCGGGCGATAGGAATCACCGCGATCACAGAACTGACCGCCACCGTCGAGGGGATCCACATTGCGCCAGTAACTGCGGAGCAGCTCGGCATAACTGATCTGATCGGGATCGAAGCGCACCTGCACCGCTTCCTGGTGCCCGGTGGTTTCGCTGCTCACCTGGCGATAGGTGGGCCGTTCCAGCTGGCCGCCGCTGTAACCACTGGTGGCTTCAATCACCCCTGGGAGGTGCTCAAGATCGTGCTCAAGGCACCAGAAACAGCCCCCGGCGAACACCGCCGTGGCCTGAGCGGCCCAGGCCGGATTCGGGAACGCCAGCAGGGCGATCAACAGAACGGCAATCAATCGCTGCATGGGTTCACCTGATCGAGAATGGCCTGGGCAGCTCGTTCGGTCACGCCCGGTGCCCCCAGGGTGTCGCGCATCTGACCGTAACCATCCAGCATCCGCTGCCGTTGCGGTCCGTTCTCCAGCAGAGGCAGGGCCTGCTCCACCAGCGCCTCAGCCGTGAGCTCGTCCTGCAGCAGCTCTGGGACGAGCCGTTGCTTGAGCAGCAGATTCACCGGAGAGATGTGCTCCACATTGAATCCAAGCAGATATTTGGCGATGGCCGCCGTGAAACGGCTCACCCGGTAGGCAACCACCTGGGGCACCCCCTGAAGGGCCAGTTCCAGATTCACGGTTCCCGACTTGCTCAGGGCCAGATCAGCAGCGGCCCCCAGGGTCTTCTTCAGAGCATCCGCCTGATCGGCTGGAATCACCCGGGCTGAGCGCACCCCAGCGGCATCGAGAGCCTTCTGCAATGGCTGTTCAAAATGAGATAACCCTGCAGGCACCAGCACCTGCAGGGTGGGATGCCGTTGCTGGATCAGGGCTGCAGCCTGAGCCAGGGTTGGCATCAGATAGGTGAGTTCCTGCGGACGGGAGGCCGGTAGCAACAGCAGCACCGGTGCGTCCGGATCAAGCCCCAGGTTCCGCCTGGAGTCCAGACGATCCGGTAACTCCCGGTAATGGTCGAGCAGCGGGTGACCCACCCAGGTCACTTCGGCACCGCGGCCGGAATAGAACTCGGCTTCCGCAGGAAAAATGGCCAGGATCCGATCGGTGAAGCCCAGCAGCTCCGTGGTGCTGCCATCACCGAAACGCCAGGCCCACTCCTGGGGAGCGATGTAATAGGTGATCGGCAACTTCGGGTACTGACTCCGAAGTTTGCGACCGAGCCTGACATTGGCACCGACGTAATCAATCAGCACCAGGCCATCCAGAGCCTTCCGCCTCAACAGACGGTCCACCCTGGCCTGCAAGCGCAGAGTCGGAAGGATCAAAGGCAGTGCCTCCCACAAACCGATCGCTCCCATCGGGGCCGTATCCGCGAGCAGTTCAGCGCCGGCTGCTTCCATCCGCGCCCCCCCGAGAGCCAGCAGCTCCAGGTCCATATCACGGCGATCAGCCTCGAGCTTCAACGCCTTGATCAACAGGCTGCCCTGCAGATCACCGGACACCTCTCCGGTGCTGATCAGCAACCGCACCATCAGCGATTGCTCACGGCAGGCATCGGACCTCGTCGCCCCTTGGCAATGGAGGCGCCCAGAAAACTGCAGAAATGGGAGGCCGCCGGCAACAGCTCCTGGTCCTTGGCCTGCTCCAGAGCGTCTGCGATCACCAGATCAGAGCGATACACCAGGTTCCAGACCTCCTGCAGCTGCTTGAACTCCCTGCCTCCATCGCGATCTCCCATGCCACTGCGACGGAGACCGACCCGATTCAACCCCCGGACCCGACCGGGATGACCTTCCACCAGGCAGTAGGGCGGAACATCCCTCTCAACACGGGTCATCCCACCCACCATGGCCATGGTGCCGACATGGACGAACTGGTGAATGCCGAGGCAGCCTCCGATCACGGCCCTGTCTTCGATGATCACGTGGCCGGCCACCTGAATCGCATTCGACATCACGATTTGGTTGCCCAGTTCACAGTTGTGGCCCAGATGGCAGTACGCCATCAACAGGTTGCGATCACCCACAACCGTGCGCTCTCCCTCATCGGTGGCGCGGTTGATGGTGACGCATTCCCGAATGGTGTTGCCATCACCGATCACCACTTCCGTGGGAGCACCCTTGTACTTGAGATCCTGAGGTTCCAGGCCGAGACAAGCCCCTGGGAACACGCGGTTGTCACGTCCCAGACGCAGCCGGCCGTCCAGCACGGAATTCGGACCAATCCAGGTGTTGGCGCCAATCACAACATCGGGGCCGACCACAGCACCCGGGCCGACCACAACCCCGGCTGCCAGCTCGGCTTTGGCATCCACCACCGCCTGGGGATGAATCTTCACCGCAGAGAGATCGGCCGTCATCCGGATCAATCCACCAGGGAGAACATCAGCTGACCGGAGCAGACCAGATCTCCGTCCACAGTGGCCTCGGCCTTCACCTTGCCAAAGCGTTTGCGTTTGAGACTGAGCAGCTCACAGCGAATCACGAGCTGATCACCAGGCACCACCGGGCGGCGAAACCTTACCCCGTCAATTCCGGCAAACACAAACAGCCCTTTGGGCAGATCGGGCATCTGGGTCACGATCAGGCCACCCACCTGAGCCATGGCCTCAACGATCAGCACCCCTGGCATCAAGGGACGCTCAGGGAAATGCCCCTGGAACTGCGGCTCGTTCATCGTGACGTTCTTGATCGCCGTCGCCGAGACACCAGGGTCATGGGCAATCACACGATCCACCAGCGCAAAGGGATAGCGGTGCGGCAACAGACCAGCAATCTGTTCGCTGGTCAACACAACATCCGGCGCAGAGGATTCAGTCACAAGGCAGCGGCGAGATCGGTGTGGAGCCCATGGGAGCCCCTGTACACGAGGACCTGAGCCTTGGGGAAACCCACAAGGGCCAGATCACCAATGAGGTCAAGCAGCTTATGGCGCACCGGCTCATCGGGGAACCGCAGAGGGGGGTTGACCCAGTGATCGCCATCACAGACCAGGGCGTTATCCAAGGCACCGCCCTGAATCAGGCCAGCCGCCCGCAGCTGCTCAACCTGCTCACGGAATCCAAAGGTGCGCGCCGGAGCGATCTCCTCGACGAACACCTGAGGGGACAGATCCAGCGCCAGCATCTGCCGACCAATGGCCGGCTGCGGAAAATCGATGATGCCCACCACGCGAAACGTATCGGCCGGAGTGACGGTGATCACGCTGCTGCCGCGATGACGCAGCAACGGTTCGTCCAAGGAAGGGGCACACGGACGCGGCGTTGAAGCGGGTTGTAGTCCGACCTCAGCAATGGCATCGACCCATCCCTGAGCTGAACCATCCAAGAGCGGCACCTCAGAACCGCCCAGAACGATGTCGGCGTGGGTGACACCACAACCAGCCAGTGCCGCGAGCAGGTGCTCAACGGTTGAAACCCGCCGGGAGCCAAGATCGAGTGTGGTGCACAGCTGGCTGTCCCTCACCTGATCTGGGGACAGACGGATCGGATCCGGATCATCGGTGAAGCGGATGTGATAGCCAGGCTTGTCACTGGGGGTGAGACGCACCACCGCCTGATCACCGCTGTGAAGGCCGATGCCACGGCGCTCTACCTCATCGACCAGGGTCCAGGCCCCGGAGTAATCCTCAGGCCAGCAGGTCACTAGAACTTGTAGCCCACACCAAGGTTGAAGCGATAGTCGCTCGTGAAGTCCTGGGTAGCGATCTCAAGGCGAAGAGGACCAACAGGGGTGTCAACAATCACACCGGTTCCCACCGAGACACCTGAACCGTCTTTGTTCAACTTCAGGCCGGGCTTGCCAGGCACGTTCTTCTGAGTGTCGAAGTCGGTACCTGCATCCACGAACAACTCGCCGGAAAAGACGCTGATGATCGGGAAGCGGTACTCGATGGTGACCTCACCGAAGTTGCGGGCCACGGCTAGGTCGCAGTTGTACCAACCGCGAATCGAGTTGGATCCGCCAACACAGAAGGCTTCATAGGGAGGCAGATCTCCCACGATCATTCCACCTTTGACCTGCACTCCGATGGCCTGCGGGCAATCGGCCTTCTCACCTTCCTCAGGCCGACATCCCTTGTGCAATTTCAACCAGTTGACTGGGAAGAACTGGGTGTAACTGCCCCGAAGACGATTGAAGGTGGGCGAATCGTCATCCACACCGAGGAACTGCTCGGTGCTGACGGTGAAGAAATTACCGCTCGTCGGCTGGCGGTTGTCGTTGAGATTGTTGTAAGTGGTGGCGAGACGTAGCCCGGTCAGCAGGTTGTTGTCAGCGCAGTTAAAAGACACGCAAATAATGTCTTTGTTTTTAACCCTTCCCTTCTTGTAATTTCGACTCGATACGGCTTCGGTACGTGTCTTTCCTCTGAAATTGATCGGACGGACATCAGTGATCGATAGTCCCGCCAGCACGCGCCAGGGTGAGTCTTTGAAGGGATCACCACCGTTGAGAGGCCTGGAGAAAGAGAAACTGCCTCCGGTTTTGCGCAGAACAACGGTGTCTCGCTCGTAATCAAACCAACTGCGGTTTGGAAACTCTTTCAGCGCTTTTTTGACACTGTTGAAATCATCGTCAGCTGGATTTTTATCCGAGTTGATGTCGTAGGCATATTTATTGCCATTGTCCTCATAGTCGTCAATGGTGCGAATGTTGCCGTTGTCTTCACTTTGGAAGGCCTGAGGCACCTGCTGGCTGATGAACAACGAACCGCGGAAGGACGTGCGGTGCTGGTCGCCCTTGATCCAGGGATCACTGAAGTTGACATTCGCCAGGGCTCCGTACTGGCCATAGGTCACATTCAGCCCCACATTCCAGGCACGACCGAACATGTTGGTGTCCTGCACCTGACCCTGGCCGAACACGCCTTGGCTCTGGCTGTAGCCAAGACCGCCGGAGAGCTGTCCCGTGGACTGCTCAACAATGCCGAGCACGATGGTCACGTCACCGGCCTGCTCAGGGACGGGTTTCAGGGTCACCTTGACGTCGCTGAACAGCTGGGTGCCGTAGAGACGCTTGATATCGCGCTCCAGTTTGTTGCGGTTGAAGGGATCACCGGGCTGAATCGAGATCTCGCGGGTCACCACCCATTCCTTTGTTTTGCCAACGATGGGCTCACCGTTCTCGTTCTCGTTCTCACCTTCCTTGTTGAGGAATTGCACCTCCACACCCGCAACACGGCCCTGGGTCAGCTTCAGGGTGACAACACCATCGGGACTGACCCGCTCAGGACCGGAGATGCGAGCCAGGGAATAGCCCTCACCTGCAAGGAACCCCTGCAACGCCTTCATCCGCAGCTGCAGGTCATTGAGATTGAGGGTGCGGCCGTAATCCGAGCTGAACGAGTCTTCGATCACCGCCTGAGGCAGCAAGTCTGAAGAGGGATCCAGGTTCACTGCCGTCAATGCAGGGAAGGGTTCCAACTGAACAATCAGCTGAACGCCAAGCGGGCCGTTGATCGGCGTGATCCGCACATCGGAGAACCAACCGGTGGCCTGAATCGCGTTCAGATCCCTTTGAAGTTCTTCCCGGGTCACCCTGCTGCCGGGGCGAACCTGCATCGCGTCGTAGGCCTCAACCTGGAGCTTGTCCAGCTCGGGGTGTCCATCGAGCCCCTCGATCAGGACCTCGGAAATCAGAACTCGAGGCGACTCCACCTCGATTTCAGTGGCCGTCTCATCCTGGAGCTCTGGTGCTTCAGCCTCCTGAATCTCAATGACTTCAGCCTCCTGAGCCATTGAGGGCGCAGGGGCAAGCGCCATCACAGAGATTGGCAAGCCCAGGGCCAACCCCAGAACTCCTTGACCAACGACAACCGTGGAGCGGCGAGTCTGGCGACGGGTCATCGAAGCAAGGCCGGGCCGGGGCCGTAGAAAGTCCGCTGACCTTACAGGCAGTTGCGGGGTTCAGGGCAGGCGGATTGGACCCGTTTGAGGACCTCCCCGTAAGCCTTCATCACACCTCCCAAATCCTTACGGAAGCGATCCTTGTCCAGAATTCGGTCCTGGGCATCATTGCTGCGGCGATCCCAGAAGCGGCAAGTATCAGGGCTGATCTCATCGGCCAGCAGCAGCTGACCATCAGCGTTGAGCCCAAGTTCCAGCTTGAAATCCACCAGTTGAAGGTCGAGATCAGCAAAAAAAGGAACCAGCACTGCATTGATCCGCCGCGCCAGGCCTTCGATCGCGGTCATCTGCGCGTCATCCACCAGACCCAGCAGTTTCACCCTTGCCTCCGTCAGCAAAGGATCACCAAGGGAATCATCCTTGTAATAGAGATCGAGCAGAGCAGGCTCAATCGCCGTGCCCTCCTCAATCGGGGTCTGACGACAGAGGGAACCGGTGGCAACGTTGCGCAGAACAACTTCCAGAGGAATGATTTCGACCCGCTGGACCACCATCCATGTGTCGGAAACCAGACCCACGTAGTGGGATGGGATGCCCTTCGCTTCCAACAGCTCAAACAGACGCGCCGAGATCTGACAGTTCAACCGCCCTTTGTCGTCCAGCTGAGCCTTTTTCTGAGCGTTGAACGCCGTGGCGTCGTTCTTGAACTCGACCACCACCCGATCAACGCGATCGGAGGCAAACACTCGCTTGGCCTTGCCTTCATAGAGCAGATCTCCGTGAACAGGGCTTGCGCCAGCAGGGCTCATGGCAGCGATACATCAGAGGAATCTCTTACCGCAGCATGGCCGCCCGGCAGTCGTGGCGACCGCAGCAGTGGTTCCTCACCGGCACCACCCCCCAGCTGCCATTGGCTGTAGTGATCCTCAAGCTGGGCCGTCAGGCTTTCCAGCCGCTGACGGGGGCCATCCCCATCGCGTCCTGCAGCGCGCTGAAGACGCAGTTGCTGGTGCAGCAGTTCAACGGCAAGCCCCCAGGCCTGATCAGCAGCGGCCTGATCCAAGGCCGCTTCCAACAGCTCATCAGCCCGCTCGGGATCCTCGGGCGCCAGCCATTCGGCCGCCCGGCTCAGCTGACGCGGCGATGGTGCAGGCACCATCAGCTGCAGCTCAGCCGCGATCAGACTCCGACCGAGCGCTGCCTCATGTTCAGCCAACTGGTCCAGCCCCGTCAGGCCAGGCTCCAGCTCCAGCTCACTGAGCGCCTGCAAATCGCCCCTCACGAGACGACGCAACGCAAGGGCCGCCTGGCGATGGTCGAGCCCGGCGGCGGCGGCGCGCCAGCGCAGAAGAAGCCATTGCCGCCTTGCCTGCGGTGATCCGGGGCTGGTGCGTTGCAGCACCACAGCGGCGCTGTCCGGCGATCCACAGCGCAGCAAGGCCGTTGCATTGGCCAAAACCACATCAAACGGTTGTGGGGCCGGATCAATCTCCAGAAGCCGGCTACGGATCTGCTGCCGCCGGGAATCAGCCATGCCGATGGCAGGATCCACGCAGCCCAGCTCCAGCTCCTCCCGATTGGCCTGCTGCAACCAGGCGGCGAAAGCGTCGGGCGGCATCGGTGCCGCCTCGGGCACAGGGACTGCAGCCGCCAACAGCGACAGCGCCAATGGGATGGAAGTGAGTCCCATGGAGGGCTGCGTTCTACAAAGGAAAACTTACGAGGCCCGTCCTGGTCTGCCCGCTCCCATGGCCATCTCGTCCACCCGTCCCAACTCGCTGCCCGATCTTCGGCGGGTTCTCATCGTTGGAAGCGGCGGCAGGGAGGACGCACTCAGCTGGGCCCTACAACGCGGCGAGGAGCTCGAAACGGTCTGGATCACCCCCGGGAATGCCGGCAGCGGACAGCACGGGCTGGACCTGGCGGAAACCGACAGCCGCGGCCTGATCGAGCACTGCCTTGGCAACGATGTGGATCTCGTGGTGGTGGGACCGGAAGCTCCCCTTGCTGCCGGTGTGGCTGACGCCCTGCGGGACGCCGACATCGCCGTGTTCGGCCCCGGCGCCGATGGCGCACAGCTGGAGGCGAGCAAGGCCTGGGCCAAGCAATTGATGCAGGACGCGGGCATCCCCACCGCCGGGCATTGGGCTGTAACAACGGAAGTCGAGGCCCTGGCGGTTCTGAAGCAGGTGAACCGGCCGCTGGTGGTGAAAGCCGATGGACTGGCCGCCGGGAAGGGCGTGACCGTGGCAGACAACGTGGGGGAGGCGGAGGCCGCGATCCGTGATGCCTTCGCTGGTCGCTTCGGCAGTGCCGGAGCGCAGCTGGTCCTGGAGGAGCGGCTGCAAGGGCCGGAAGTGTCGGTGTTTGCGCTCTGCGATGGCGAGAGAATTGTGCTTTTACCTCCAGCCCAGGACCACAAACGATTGGAAGAAGGAGACCGGGGTCCAAACACCGGTGGCATGGGGGCCTATGCCCCCGCACCTTTGCTGGATGCCGATGGCCTGGAGCTGGTTCGCCAGACGGTGCTCGAACCCACGGTGCAAGCCCTGCGGCAACGGGGCATCGACTACCGCGGCGTGATCTATGCCGGGCTGATGCTCACGGCGGATGGACCGCAGGTGATCGAGTTCAACTGCCGCTTCGGCGATCCGGAGTGCCAGACCCTGATGCCACTGCTGGGAGCCGAACTGGGCCGGGTGCTGCAGGCCTGCGCTTTGGGACGACTGGATCTGGCTCCAGCGCTGCAGATCGCCGAGCGCTGCAGCGCATGCGTCGTGGCGGCTGCAGCGGGTTACCCGGAGTCACCGCGCAAGGGGGACGCCATTCAGCTCGGGTTCGACAGCGATGCTGAGCGGCAGCTGTTTCATGCCGGCACCCGCCGCAACGACGATGGCGAGCTGGTGACGGCCGGAGGGCGCGTGCTGGCGGTGGTGGCGCAGGGAGCCAGCTTTGATGAAGCGTTTGCCAGCGCCTACCGAAGCCTTGATCAAGTGCAATTCGCAGGAATCACCTACCGTCGCGACATCGGACATCAGGTGCGCTCCGGCGGATGACAACTCCCGCGACCGCTGACTGGGCCCTGCCGAAACCCGGCGGGCCGGATCCGGATTCCGAGAGTCTCTGGCAGCGGATAGCCGCCTGGTGGGCAGAATTCAGCCTGCAGACCAAGCTTCTGGCCATCGCCACCCTGGTGGTGAGCCTGGTGATGACCGGCATCACCTTTTTGGCCCTCAGCGGCATCCAGCGCGATGCCGTCATGAACGACACCCGCTACGCCAGGGATCTGGGACTGCTCCTTGCGGGGAATGTCACCGAACTGGTGGCCCAGGGGCAGGACCGCGAACTCGCAGACGTTGCAGAAAAATTCTGGCGCTCCAGCCGCAGCGTTCGCTACATCTTCTTCGCCGATCCTGATGGAATCATCTACCTCGGCATTCCCATCAGTGCGTCCTCGTCGACCGCCGAAGGAGACCTTCGCCTCAATCGGCGGCTTGAACTGCCTGAGGAATTGCGGCGGCGGCCCCAGAACCCATTGGTGCGTCAACACCTCACCCCCCAGGGACGCGTCACCGATGTGTTCGTGCCCCTGATTCGCAACGGTCGGTATTACGGCGTGCTCGGGCTTGGGGTGAATCCCAATGAAACCGCACTGGCCAGTGCAGCCCTCACCCGTGAGGTCACTGTCGCCGTGTTCATCTCCATCTGGGTTCTGGTGATTCTTGGGGCGGTGTTCAACGCCCTCACCATCACCCGACCGGTGAAGGAGTTGCTTCGCGGGGTGCGTTCCATTGCCCTCGGCAATTTCAACGCCCGCATCGATCTACCGGTCGGCGGAGAACTGGGGGAACTGCTCACAGGTTTCAACGCGATGGCCTCCCAGCTGGAGGCCTACGACGAAGCCAACATCGAAGAGCTCACCGCCGCGCAGGTGAAGCAGCAATCCCTGATCGCCACCATGGCCGATGGGGCCATCCTGCTCGATGCAGAGGGCCGGATCGTGCTGGCGAATCCCACGGCACGTCGTCTGTTCCGCTGGGAAGGCCGCAATCTCGAAGGACAGGAGCTGGTGGAGGAACTGCCGGATCTGCTGGCGATCGAACTGCATGTGCCCCTCGATCTGCTGCTGAGCCGCGGCGCCGACAGCGAAGATCTGCGCTGCAGCGTTGGGGAGCCCGCACGAACACTCCGAATCGTGCTGCAGTCCGTGCGCGATGCCAGCGGCGAAACGCTCAAGGGAATCGCCGTGACCGTGCAGGATCTCACCCGCGAGGTGGAGCTGAATGCGGCCCAGAGCCGTTTCATCAGCAATGTCTCCCATGAATTGCGCACACCGCTGTTCAACATCAAGAGCTATGTGGAGACTCTCCACGACATGGGGGATCAACTGAGCGATGAGGAAAAGCAGGAATTTCTTGGTGTCGCCAATGCCGAGACCGATCGCCTCACCCGTCTGGTGAACGATGTGCTCGATCTCTCCCGGCTGGAATCAGGACGTGCCGTGCAGTTCGAGCCGATGAGCATGCGACCGGCCATGGAGCAGACCCTGCGCACTTACCGGCTCAATGCCGACGAGAAGAACGTTCGCCTGCAGCTGGATGCCCCGGAAGATCTACCGGAGGTTCTTGCCAACTGGGATCTGCTGCTTCAGGTGCTCGACAATCTGGTGGGCAATGCTCTGAAGTTCAGCCGACCGGGAGGCGTATTGGCCCTGAGGGCTTATGCATGGCCCGACAGCTGTCAGATGGTCGTCACTGAGCCGAATGATGATCCTGAGGGTCCCACCTGCCAGCTCACCTCACCGCTGCCAAGACTCCGCGTCGAGGTCGCTGACACGGGCTACGGCATCAGTGCAGCGGACCAGGAACGCATCTTCGACCGCTTCTTCCGTGTCGAAAATGCCGTCCACACCGAGATCGGTACCGGCCTTGGGCTATCGATCGTTCGCGGAATATTGGACAAGCACGGCGCGCAGGTGGCGATGGCCAGCGAGCCGGATGTGGGCACCACCTTCTGGTTCGACCTTCCCTTAGGAGAAGCGGATCAGGATGAACTCCAGTTGCAGGCGGAGCGACGGTCCCGTACTGAACAACTGGCCTGAAGCAATCCCCAACTCATTCTTCGCCAGACACCCCTCGCGCAATGCGGGACAACTCGCTGCGTTCATCGTTGGTGACCCGATGCGGAACACCCGAAATAATCCGCTCGAAGTTGGAGAAGGAATCCTTGATCTGCGGCCCGTTACCGGTGATCACGAATTCGCGGATGCCCTTGTCATGCCAGGAGCCACGCATCTTGAACACATTCAGAGCCCGGGCCATCTCACCGCGAATCTCCACGTACTGCAGGAGGAGGATCGTGTCGGTGATCGTGGAGATGTGGGAATCGGTGATCGAATGGCTGCCCATGAACTCCTCTGAGGTGTTCGTGAAGAAACCTGCGATTTCCTCCTGCTTGGCGTAGCCGGTTACGCCGATCACAAACTGGCGGAAGGCGTTGTGACTCACGCCTCGGGCCAGAGCCGACAGCGAATCGATCGCCATGCGCGACGGCTTGAACTGGCTGATTTCCGTCTTGATGATCTGCAGGTGATCCTCAAGTCCTGTCGACTCGGGATAGGCACAGATGATCTTGAGCATTCCATCCTGTTCCATCTGCTCAAAATCAATCCCCCAGCTGGTGCCATTGCGCAGCAGCTGGGCACGGGATTCCTCATAGGCAAACAGGATGGCTCGCTCCTTGTTGCGACAGGCGTCTTCGATGAACTTGGACACCAGCATGGTTTTGCCAGTTCCCGTGGCACCGGTGGCCAGGATGATCGAATCCTTGAAGAAGCCTCCACCGCACATGTCGTCCAGGCGTGGCACACCGGAGCTGACCCGCACATTCGACGATCGCTGAGTGAGCCGCATGGCACCCAACGGAAAAATGCTGATGCCATGCGCACCCATGGTGAAAGGGAATTCTCCTTTCATGTGAGTGGTGCCGCGCAGCTTGAGGATCTCCACCGTGCGCCGACGCCGTTCTCCCTCCAGAACGTTGCGCAGGATCACGACGTTGTCGGAGACGAATTCCTCAACGCCGTAGCGAGCAATCGGCCCGTACTCATCGATGCGCTCGGTCGTCATCAACGTGGTGACACCGATCTCCTTGAGCCGGGCGATCAGGCGGAAGATCTCACGCCGCACCACGAAAACGGCGTCGTACTGCTGGAACACGGCGGTGATCGAATCGATCGCCACCCTCTTGGCCTTGTACTTACGGATGGCGTAATTGATCCGTTCGATCAGGCCGGAGAGATCGAAGTTTCCCGCGACATCCTGGCCATCGGGATCAGGGGAAGCATCCAGGATGAACAGCTTGTCCTGTTCCACCATCTCCTGCAGGTTCCAGCCGAAACTGGCGGCATTACGCAGGATGTCGAGCGGCGACTCCTCGAAGGTGACGAAGATTCCTGGCTCGTCGAAATCCTTGATGCCGTTGTGTAAAAAGTGCAGCGAGAAAACCGTCTTACCGGTGCCGGATGTGCCGCTGACCAGGGTGCTGCGACCAACGGGGAGTCCACCCTGACAGACATCATCGAAGCCCTCGATTCCGGTCGGGAGCTTCTGAACCTGCATCTGAGTCGGGCCGCTGGTGGGAGGAAACTGCATGGCGCAACACTTATGAGTGGAACGTAGATAGAACCTTGAGCTGAGGCGAAGTGATCACCACCTCGCTTAAGAATCGGTGGATTCCTCGGGGGGGATTTCGTCATCCCCATCAACGGCATCGAGATAACCGGAGCCAAACGTGTTGTCTGCCAACTCGTCGTAAAGCAGATCGAGGCCGATCAGCACCCGCTCCCGATCGGAGAGGTCGCCGATGATCCGGCGGACCGGTGGCGGCAGAATTTTGGAGAGCGTTGGAGTGGCGAGGATCTTGTCCTCTTCCGCCAACTGAGGATTCTTGAGCACATCGATCACCTTTAGGGCATAAACCCCGCGGAACTCGGTTTCGAGAATGTTGCGCAGGGTCTTGAGAGCCCGCATTGAATTGGGCGTGTTGCCAGCGACGTAGAGCTTGAGGATGTAAGTCTTGCGAGGACTCATGACGACACCTCCGAGGCATCCGATGGATCTGACTCAGCCAGGTTGCGACCGGTGAGCGAACCCGCCAGAGGAATCTCCGGCGGGACGGAACGCCTGTACATCTCACACAAATGCGCCATCACATCGAGAAGCGCAAGGCGGTAATCCTGTAGAAAATCACTTTTGTGACCCTCCAGTCGCAGCTGCGTCCAGAACTCATCAATCAGGTTCACGTGGATCTCCACTGTTCGCGTGATCGGCAGATCACTGAAGAAAGCCGTGTTCACAAAGCTCTCCAGAGCCTGGTTTGATGCCGCCGGATCACTGAAGTAGCTCGCCAGTAAGTCGCGGTAGGTGCGCTGCAACGACTCGAGCAACTCATTGCGTTCCTCGGCCGACAACCGTCCAAGGAATCGAGATGGATCTCGCTTGTAAAAAACCCCTAGGTATCCCAGCCGCTCCTGCAACCGCTGCGATAGGCGATCCACAGCGCCGGCCCTCTGTTCCTCGGAACGGCCATCGGCGCGACCCTGACGCAGAAAGCGGGAGATGGCGGCATCGATGTTGTATCCGAGTTGAGCCAGCTGATCCGCCGCAAGATGCAGTTCCTCGGGGTGGTAATCAACACGCCCCTTGACCTCTCCCACCAGGACCGCTGGGAACAGAAGGCCTCCCGCCACAAGCTGCTCCCGGCTGTCGCTGTCAAGCAGGTCCTGCTCGATCACCACCGCATCAATAGCCTCCTGCCGTTGATGCAGGATCTGCACAAGATCCCGATCGTCATCCGTCAGAAGATCGATCGGTTCGTAGCGATTTTCGGGCAGCCATTGCCGGCAGGACTGCGCCAATCCAGGGGTTCGCAGCAGCAGGGCAATGGTGAGGCCGGGCCTGGCCATCCGCAGGGTCAGGAATAAAACGTTCCTGAATGTTGACGGTGGGGGGCTTGAGGGTCGAAGATCTTTGTTTGTCTTTCGATTGCGGCCTCAGGCCAAATCGGTTCCGCCGAGCCTGACCGCGTCTCATCTGCATGGCCGACACCAAAACAGCACCCGAATCAAACGAGGCTTACGCCATCGTTGAAGCCTCCGGCACCCAGGTCTGGGTTCAGCCCAACCGCTACTACGACCTGGATCGTCTTCAGGCTGAGGTCGATGACACCATCAAGCTCGAGAACGTGCTGCTGGTGAAGGATGCCAAGGGCACAACCCTGGGTCAGCCCTTTGTCAAGGACGCAACCGTCGAGCTGAAGGTCATGTCCCACCGTCGCGGTCCCAAGGTGATCGTGTACAAAATGCGCCCTAAAAAGAAGACCCGCAGCAAGAATGGTCACCGTCAGGAGCTCACCCGGGTGATGGTTCAGTCCATCTCCGTGGGCGGCAAGGCCATCGGCTGACCCTCCCGGTTCTTCATTTCCGCCCCACCCCCCTTTTCCTCCTCATGGCACATAAGAAAGGCACAGGTTCAACGCGCAACGGTCGCGATTCCAATTCCAAGCGTCTTGGTGTGAAGGCCTACGGCGGCGAAAGTGTGTCCGCCGGTTCGATCCTGATCCGTCAGCGCGGCACCTCCGTGCTGCCCGGCATCAACGTCGGCAAAGGCAAGGACGACACCCTTTTTGCGCTCACCGATGGTGTGGTGAAGTTCGAAACCATCCGCCGCGGCCTGCGTAACCGCAAGCGCATCAACATATCTGCTGCCGTCTGACAGCAGCGCGATCGCGGCAAGACGCATCAACGTTGGTCCAGCCCCAGCACCACAAACGGTGACTGGGGCTTAGTGCTGCCGTGTCCTCAGGCTTTCCTGTAAAGCCGGGCCGTGATCAGCAGGGGGTGAAACACCTCGAGGAAGCGACTCTGCAGTGTTTGGAAGAAGCCGTTCACCAGTTGCGGATCATCGAAATGGAACGGGTACTCACCGTTGTGGCCCTTGAAGAAATACCAGTTCATCAGGGCAATGGCCTCCGGCGCCATACGCCGATGAAATTCCGTCAGCTGCGCTGATGGATCCGGCAGGTGCTCCAGCACATCGAGGCACACCACGGCATCGAAGCGAACATCACCGGTGCTTTCGAGATCGCGATACACCGAAAGTTTGGTGGCCAGACCAAGGATCTCTGCCCGGCGTTGCACAAACGCCCTGTTTTGTGGGTTGAGATCCACAAACCAGACGTGATCCACCTGTGGCAGAGCTGCCGCCGAAAGAGCATGCGTGCCGATGCCTCCGCCGAAATCCAACACCTGTCCCCCCACCGCCATGCCCTGCAGACGCAGCGTGTCAGCGATGTAATCCGCACTGCTGAGATGCCAGGCGGCCAGCTCCAGCAAGTGCCCCGTACCGACCGTGTCTTCGTAGAACGTCGTGGCATCCTCCGGGCGGAACGCTCCGGGATGCAGATCGGCCAGGTCATCGGTGCTGGTGGGCAACCGCTGCTCAACAACCTCCAGCGGCAGCTGCAGATAACGGCTGAGGTGCTGCTTCACAGCAAGACCGTCCTGCAGAAACGCGTCTACAGAAACACTGCGGCTGTCACGAAGCTGGGGCACAGGCAAAACCGATGGGATGCAACAGTCTGAGCTCACGACGACCTGCCCCTGTGGACGGCCCCTTCGGCTTTGTGGTGATCGACAAGCCAGCCGGACTGACCTCCCACAGCTGTGTTGGCCGTCTGCGCCGCTGCTATGGGCTTCGACGCGTCGGCCATGGCGGCACCCTCGACCCCGCCGTTACCGGTGTTCTGCCGATTGCTCTGGGACCGGCCACCCGGCTGCTGCCCTACCTGCCCGGCGACAAGACCTACCGCGGCGTGATCCAGCTGGGGCAGCGCACCAGCACCGACGACCTGCAGGGTGATCTGCTGGAGCAGCAGGACTGGCCCCACCTCAGTGAGGCCGAGCTCAAGCAGGCTCTGGCTCCGTTTCACGGCGCGATTCAGCAGCGGCCCCCCCAGGTGTCGGCCGTGCACGTGGACGGCGAGCGAGCCCACACCCGGGCCCGCCGCGGCGAAGTGATGGAGCTGAAAGCCCGACCGGTCACCCTGCACCGGCTTGAGTTGATCCACTGGGATCCGGAGGCTGGACAACTGGCCATTGAGGTGCACTGCTCCTCCGGCACCTACATCCGCTCCATTGCGAGGGATCTGGGGGATGCCATCGGCTGCGGTGGCTGCCTGGCCTCCCTGCGGCGGACCCAAGCGCTCGGCTTCCACGAACACCAGGCTTCACCCCTGCCGGAGGCCAGCGAAACCCTGCCGGAGCCACTCTCTCCGCTGATGGCCCTGAGCCATCTACCCCAGCATCACCTCGATGAGCAGCAACAGGCCGACTGGCGCTGCGGACGGCGCCTGGAGCTGAATCAGCCAAGCGAAGACGTTGTGGTGGTGTGCAATCCCGACGGGACCATGGCGGGCATCGGACACAGGGAATCCCCCCAGCTGTTGCGGCCGAAGGTGGTTTTCGACGCCGCCGGCTGAAGACGACAGCCTCACTGAGTACCCTTCCCAACCAAGTTCAGCAGGGTTCCATCGGACCATGGCCGGCCACAGCAAATGGTCCCAGATCAAACGCACCAAAGCGGTGGTCGATGCCAAGCGTGGTGCTGTTTTCACGCGTCTGGGCCGGGAAATCATGGTGGCGGCTCGAGCCGGAGCTGATCCGACCGGCAATTTTCAGCTGCGCACGGCAATCAGCAAAGCCAAGTCAGCGGGCATGCCATCCGCCAACATCGAGCGGGCCATCGCCAAAGGGGCTGGCCAGAGCGCTGATGGGATGCAGCTGGAGGAGGTGCGCTACGAGGGCTATGGCCCAGGGGGCATGGCAGTGCTGGTGGAAGCCCTGACCGACAACCGCAACCGCACGGCAGCCGACCTGCGCCTGGCCTTCAGCAAGAACGGTGGAAATCTCGGCGAGAACGGTTGTGTTGGCTATCTGTTCAACCACCGCAGTGAGGTCACGATCACTGCGGCAGCTGCGGATGAGGAACGCTTGCTGGAGGGGCTTCTGGAACTGGACGCCGACGGCTATGAGCTGCAGGACGAGGAAACGGTGGTGCATGGCCCCTTTGCCGCCCTCGAATCACTGCAGGACGGCCTCCGGGGCCAGGGCTGGGATGTGCGGGAGTGGGGGCACAACTGGACGGCCATCACCACGGCCCCCATCCACGATGCCGATACGGCACGACAAGCCCTCAAGCTGCTCGATTGCCTCGATGAACTCGACGACGTGCGCAGCGTCAACGCCAACCTCGATCTTCCCGATGATCTGGAACTCAGCAGCTGACCAGGCCGGTCAATCGCAAGGGAAATCGGGATCAAACCTTGCGAGAGAGGTGTCTGCTGATACCAGCAGCTACGCCGGGGGCACCCCATCCGGAGGTTCCCATGTCGATGAAGCAGCTCGAAACTTTCATGTCGCGCGTTCAGAGCAACGACAACATCCGCACCGAGGTGCAGCGGTGCGGTGAAGACAACTCCTGCGTGGTGAAAGTGGCGGCACGACACGGCCACAAATTTTCCCCAGCCAACCTCAGCCGTTGGCAGAAAGACCACAGCTGATTTTCAGCAGAACCGATGCCAGAGGACCCTGAGATCCTCTGGCTCGAATACTCAGGGTCACTCCCCCTGATCGGTGGATTGATATGCCGACCCGGAACGCTCACGGATCAGGCTGGCCAGCATCTCCAGCTTGGCGTTCTCCGATTCGGATGCCCGGGTCGCCATCCAGGCGCTTGCAGCTTTCTGCTGCGCCAGCTGCTGCACCAGAGCCAGGGCCAAATCGCGCAGCTGCTCGATGTCCTTGCAGTCGTGAATGAAGCGTCGCCAGCGCTCGGCCTCGAAACTCTGTTCCAGGCCTCGCTCCACGGGATCGATGCTCATGCTCCGGCCAAAAGGTTGGTCACGCTAGTGAGAGCGCCTCGGCATCAGCCCAAAGCTGCACACGCTGGTGTTCCAGCAGCCAGCTGGCCGGAAGAGACGGGTCAGGCCGCTGCATCTCAAGCAAACGCGCCAGGATCGGCGCCTTGGATCGACCGGTCACCACCAGGTGAATCTCCCGGGCAGCCAGGATTTCAGCCACACCCAGCGTGATCGCCTGATGGGGAACGGCCGCTGGAGTTCCACCGAACATCGACGCGTTCTGATGTCGGGTCGCTTCCGACAGGGTGACCACATGACACCTCTGCTCCGGCCCGCAAGGGGGCTCGTTGAAGCCCACATGCCCGTTGGCACCCAAGCCCAGCAACTGCAGCCCGATGCCTCCGCTGGCCTGCACATCGCGGGAATAGTCCTCAGCCGCAACAGTCGGGTCCATCGCCTGCCCGTCCGGAACACGCAGGCATGAGGACGTCAGCTGCAGCGGTTGGCCCAACCAGGTGTCCATGAACGCGCGGTAGCTGCGCGGATCTCTGCTCGCCAGACCGATGTATTCGTCCAGGTTGAAACTGGACCAGACCAAGCGCAGCCGCTGGCGGTCGGTGCCGGACCAACCCTGCAGCCGCCTCACCAGTCCGGCATAGACGGGCTCCATGGTGCGCCCAGTGGCCAACCCGAGGGGACGCGCCGCATGCCCATGGATCAACAGCTGGCGAAACTCCTGCTCCAGCACATCCACCAGCGATTTGCATAGAGATATCGGCGCATCGAAGCGACGAAGTTGCAGGGAGGAACAGGTCAACGGCGCAGCCGCATCAACCCCTCCAACGTGGCTCGGATGGGGCTGCCTGCGCCAGGGTTGGATCGTGGAAAGGCCGGTAAGGCATCACATCCGCACCGCGGTAGTAATGGCGGAGGATGGAGCGAAAATCCGCGCCCCGCTGGGCCAGACCATGGGCCCCCCACTGGCTCATGCCAACCCCATGGCCATAGCCCTGGCCGCGGACCAGCAGCTGCAAACCCGCAACGGATCGAGCGGATTGCATCCCCCGTCGCAGCGGCGGCGGGGCCGCCACCAGAAATGAGCTGTTGCGCCTGCTCCCCCGCACCGATGCCGTGAGCTGATGGATCCGTGATGCCTGCCGTTGCGGTGCCACTGGCAATGCCGTTGCCAGAGCGGAAGTTGATCTCGCTGGCACCATCTCGAACTCAACCAGAGTGCTTTTGAGCCCGAGCCGACTGCGCAGGTCCGCCCCGGTGAGCATCAGCGAGCCCCTGGGTCCCTGCAATCGCGCCTTGCGCACCCGACCGCTGCTGGAACGGCTCAGCACCTGCACCGCATCTACCCCACCGGTCTCCGGCAGTCGTTGACGCAGGCCCACCGGATCAAAACGCTGCTGCCAGCGATGCATGGGGCTGTGCTGATCGTGGTCAGGCACGCTCACCAGATAGGGCAACTGCTGGCGCCACACCATGCCGCTGGCCTCAGTGGCGCCCCCGGAACTGCTGTGGAACACCGCATTGATCAGCTTCCCTCCATGCACCAACACCAGCGAGCGGGTGCTCGCAACCGCCTTCAACGTGCTGGGTGTTTCCGACTCCACGCCCTTGTACACCTGGCTGGCGATGGTGGCTTTCACATCCCATGGCCCACCTCGGTTGCGTTTGCGCAATGCATAGGTGCGCGCAGCGACCGACTGGGCCTGCAGGGCTGCCATTGGCCACTGGTGAGGCATCTCGCTTCCCACCACGCTGGGCAGATAACTTTCAATACCGAGATGGTTGATCGCGCGCAGGAGCCCCCCTGCAGCACTGAGGTGAAGCACACCGCGATAACGCCTCGACCCCAGCCAGATGCCTCGGGGATCCTGATTCGTGATCCGAAGCTCACTGGTGATCGGGAGCGAATGGCGCCGGCCATCCAGCTCAATATCCAGCCGGCCAGCCTGTAGCTGAACTGTCATCCGACGCAGCTGGCGTCTGCCTCCAGGGAGACCACTCACCTGGAGAAACCGATCCCCATCGGATCGCAGGGAAAGCCGTGACGATTCCTGCACCAGCACCCGCATCTGGGGCTCTCTCCCCAGCGGTACGGCGGCAACGGGAAAGATCAGGCTGAAGGCCGCACAAGCCCCCAGAACCAGAACCGGAGCGAAACGCACACAACACCAGAACGTCACCCAGTGTGGCCCGCATGTCCAGGGCCAGCTAGATGGCAGCATGACGACTGAGGATCAGCGGCCTTGCAGGTCACCTTTCTCGGAACCAGCTCCGGCGTACCCACCAGGGCTCGCAACGTTTCAGCCGTGGCATTGCGGCTGCCTCAACGCTCGGAGATGTGGCTGTTCGACTGCGGCGAAGGCACGCAGCATCAGTTCCTGCGCAGCGATCTGCGCTTGTCACAGCTGAGGCGGGTGTTCATCACCCACATGCATGGCGACCATGTGTTTGGCCTGCCGGGTCTTCTCGCCAGCCTCGGACTGGCCGGAAACAGCAACGAGGGCATCGACCTCTATGGGCCTGACCCCCTGGAAAGCTTCCTGAAGGGGGCCCTGGCCAACAGCTCCACCCGCATTGGCTATCCCCTGCAGGTGCACCGGGTGCGGCCCGCCGCCGAGCAGGGCAGTGTGGTGTTTGAGGACGCCGATCTGATCGTTCGCTGCACGCCTCTCACCCATCGGGTGCCGGCCTACGCCTATCGCGTGGAGCAAAAGCCCCTGGCCGGGCGATTCGATATCGACCAGGCCCGGGCCCTTGAGATCCCACCAGGGCCGGTGTACGCCCAGCTCAAACGCGGCGAGACCGTCACCCTCTCGGACGGTCGCATGATCGATGGCACCACCCTCTGCGGCCCGGAGCGACCCGGCGTGAGTGTTGTGTATTGCACCGACACCGTCTTCAGCGAGGCGGCCGTGGAATTGGCCCGAGGAGCCGACCTGCTGATCCACGAATCAACCTTCGCGCACGCCGAATCGGAGATGGCGTTTCAAAAACAGCACTCCACCAGCACCATGGCAGCCCAGACCGCAGCGGAAGCCGGGGTTGGCCAACTGGTACTGACGCATCTGAGCCCGCGTTACGTTCCAGGAAATTCAGTGACCCCCAACGACCTGCTTCAGGAGGCCCAGGCAATCTTTCCCAACACCGTTCTGGCCAAAGACTTCCTCAGCCTCGACGTAAAGCCCCGCTGCAATAGTTCGTGATTCGCCCACGGACGGCAGGTCTGCCGTGATACAAGAGCTTGTGCGGTTTGTGCGTCAACCCCCTGGCATCCTTCATGGCCTCTCTTCTTTCGTATCTACAGCGGTCCCTGAAGGGGCTTCTGATCCTGGTTCCCGTTTTGATTGGGCTGGTGTTCACCTCCCAGGCTGATGCAGCCAGTTGGGACGCGGAGACCCTCACGGTTCCAGCGGATCCTGAAGGGATTCAGGTCACCTTCAGCGAACAGGAATTCAATACCGGTCGCAAGGTGTTCAACACCAGCTGCGGCACCTGCCATGCCGGTGGTATCACCAAAACCAACCACAACGTTGGACTCGACCCAGAGACCCTGGCCTTGGCCACACCGGCGCGTGACAACGTTGACGCCCTGGTGGATTACATGAGGGATCCCACCTCCTACGACGGCGAATACAGCATTGCTGACCTGCACCCAAGCATGCGCGACGCCGAGCTGTATCCAGCCATGCGAGATCTCACCGACGAAGAGCTACGGTTGATGGCCGGATACATCCTGGTGGCCCCCAAAGTGCAGGGAACTGCTTGGGGAGGCGGCAAGATCTACTTCTGATCGAGAGGCTTACACAAACCAACCACAGCCACTGACAGAGCTGCTGTTCAGACTCTCCTTCGGGAAGGCCTTTTGCGTGCCCTGATCATGTGCCCCAGTGGAGTCCTACCGCCGATGGGCGCAACGGGACCTGGCAGTGAAGTTGCCACCAGAAGCGCAATGGCGATGTCTCCCGCTGCGATCAGAAGTTCAATGGTATGGCTCATCCCTGAGCCGTATTGATCTTGTAGATGTTCAGGGCGAAGAGAGCCATGCCGAAGCTGCCGAAGAGAACAAGCAGGTCCTGAGTGGAGAACGCCATGACAATGCTTTACATAACTTCACTAATAAACATAACGGCTCTGCGGCTGTACCCGAGTCCAGCGAGAGAGAGCTGAGCGGGGGAAGACCAAGTGTTGCGATCGCATTAGGGCTGCCGGTGGCCGGAAAGCTCCCTTGAACCCCTTGATGCCCCTGCGGCTTTGGGGCTGGCTTTTACATGCAAAAGCACCAGAGTTGCGAGCAATAACAACTTTTGTTATCGTTCGTTACAGCCCTTGGAAAGAGGGTGAATGCGTCGAACCTGGAAGGCCTGAGGGGGCCTTCTTTTTTTGATTCAACACCCAGCCGTTCTTTGGTCGTAACGGGCAACGATGAGCAAGCAAGTTCCGTTGCACTCTGAACCGCGTGGTTCCCGCAAAGCGGGTCATGCGTCGAGACGAGGGGGTGCCTGAGGGAACACCCTTTTTTGTGACGGTTCAATGGCGTGAGCGGACGGTGCTGCTGTCGAGATAGATCCCTTCCATCGCCTTATCCAGGCAGTCGTAAAACCCAAAGGAAAATTCCAAGTCCTTGGAGGCACAGCTGGCGTGAGCGTGATCCATCCTGCGGTCGAATTCCCGCATGGGCAGAAAAACCCCTTGTCCGGAATCACTGGCCACAACTGGCAGGGCGGTGAGCATCAAGGATGCAACCGTCAGAAGCGTTTTCATCGTTAGGCACATTTCGCTGTCTTCAGGATGTGGCCTGGAATAGCCCTGCTGCGCCGGCAAGATCTACTGCTGATCGAGCATCATCAACTCAGTGCTCGCCAACTCCGGTGGCTTCAAGCTGCCGGAGTTTTTTGTTGGGGTTGCCAATGGGCCTCAAGCATCGAACTGGGGTGGCGGCTGTACCACCATTCCTGCATCTCACGGCTGAGATGGACCGGGAACAAGGTGAGCACGGTTGCGGTCGGCCGCGAGCCGGGCTGCAGCAGCTCAACGGCGTAAGAGGGACAACGGCGCGCTGCAAGGTCGGCAACAAAACGCCGACCCACCCTGCGCCAGCTGGGTTCCTTGCTTCTCCAAGCGAGACGGCAGCAAGGCCACGGAAGCTCCTCGCGATCAAAAAGGCGGCAACAGGGCCCGACAACGCGGAAGCTGTACTGGCCGCCAGGACTGGTGTGAATGCTGCCGGTCTCCAGCAATGCCTTGACTTCAGGACGGCTCACGATGCGGGAGGAGGCTCTGTGAGCTTTAAGGATCGCAAGACCATAAAAAACCACCCCCGCAGGGGTGGCCAGGACACATGCTGCAATCAGCCCAAGCTCAATAGAGCTCTTCCTCGGCGTGGGTGCTGATGGTGCAATCGGAGGTGGGGTAGGCCACGCAGGTGAGCACGAAGCCCGCTTCGATCTGATCGTCGTCCAGGAAGCTCTGATCGGACTGGTCCACGCTGCCAGCAGTGACCTTGCCAGCGCAGGTGGAACAAGCACCGGCTCGGCAGGAGTAGGGCAGGTCGATGCCCTGCTCTTCAGCAGCGTCGAGGATGTACTGGTCGTCTGGCACCTCAATGGTCTTGTTCAGACCCTCGCTTTCAGAAACCAGAGTGACCTTGTAGGAAGCCATGACTTGGTGAATACGTGCAGGGGACGGCGAACGTCTCTGCAGAACAGAACATTTGTAACTCAGATAACGAGCTTTTGAGGCCTTATTGGCCATTTTGGACGCCAAGCCCAATCAATAGCCCGCCACCGATAAGCCCGGCTTATAAACAATCCTGCTCAGGCCCGACGGATTTCCAGCAATCCCCAGCGACCTTGTTCTGCTGACGAAGTCACCGTCCAACCCAGTTCACCAAGCACCTGTTTCAAGCGAGGTGCCTGGTCCACCAGAAGCCCGCTCAGAAGCGCTCGACCCTCCTTGGCCAAAAGCGATTCAAAGCTCGGCGCCAGGGCTTCGATCACCGGCGCCAGGATGTTGCAAAGCAGCAGGTCAGCCCGACGCCCCGCAAGCAAGCCCTGCAAGGTCTCAACCGAACCCAGAGCCACCACCAGCTGTGCCTCGTCATGCTGATTGAGGCTGCGATTGTCGGTCGTGGCCCTAACAGCAAGAGAGTCTGTATCTGCAGCAACCACGGCCTGAGCTCCCAGACCAAGGGCCGCGAGCCCCAGCACCCCACTGCCGCAACCCAGATCGGCCACCAGGCTCCCTTCGAGCGGAGACATCTCCAAGGCCTCAAGACAGAGGCGCGTGGTGGGATGGCTGCCGGTGCCGAAAGCACTCCCGGGATCCATCCGGATCACCAGGCGATCGGCATGCTCCACAGGAACCTCAAGCCAGGCCGGCAAGATCAGGAATCCGTTGCCAACAGGATCCGGTTGCCAGTGCTGCTTCCAGCTCAGGCTCCAGTCTTCATCGGCAACGTCATCCCAGCGCCCCTCCGGCAGAGTGAGGCCGAACGGCTGTGCCATGGGAGCGAGACTGGCCAGCAACTGGCGGCGTTCAGCGTCTGGCCACTCAGACTTTGGGAGCCAGAGCAGCAGCTGCTTGCAATCGGGGGTCTCCGGAGCGTGCTGCACGGCATGGCGGTGCAACCCCAGATCATTCAATTTCCAGACAAGCGACTCCTCCAGTTCAGGGGGGCAGCTCATCGTCAAACGCCACCACATCAAAGGGTGACAGGATGCGCTTCCTGAATGCCATCAATTGCTGTCAGCGCTTCCAGCAGAGCCGCAGGAACGGGATCATCAATGCTCAGTACCATCACCGCATCACCTCGGACGATCTTGCGACCCACCTGCATCGAGGCGATGTTGACGTTGTGCTCGCCCAGCAGCGACCCCAGCTTGCCGATGATCCCAGGCATGTCGCGGTGACGGGTGAACAGCATGTGACTGCTTGGGGTCACGTTCACCGGGAAGGCATCGATGCTGGTGATGCGCAGTTCACCATCGGCAAACACAGCACCGGTCACGCTGCGGCTGCCCTGATCACCGCGGCTGATCAGCTGCAGCGAACCACCGGTGAAATCACGGCTGGCTTCATCCTTCACCTCGACCACCCTGATGCCACGGGCCTTGGCCTCTAGAGAAGCGTTGACGAAATTGATACTGTCCCCGAGCACAGCCCCGAGCAGACCTTTCAGCGAAGCAATCAGCAGCGGCTGGGAGGGATGGCTGGCGAACTCGCCTTGTAAACGCAGTTCCAGCTCCTGCACCTGACCACCGGCCAGCTGGCTCAGCAACCCGCCCACGGTCTCCGCCAGCTGGAGGTGCGGTTTCAGCCGCTCCATGATCTCGGCACTCAGGCCTGGAATGTTCACGGCGCTGCGCGCCGGCAGGCCCAGCAGCACATCGCGAATCTGCTCCGCCACATCGATGGCAACGTTCTCCTGGGCTTCCTCCGTGGAGGCCCCCAGGTGCGGCGTCAGCACCAGTCCACGTTCAACAGCCCGAAGCGGTGAGTCCTCCGAAAGCGGCTCGCTGGCGAACACATCCAAACCGGCACCAGCGATCACCCCTTTGTCGATTGCTTCAGCGATGGCGGCTTCATCAACCACACCGCCACGGGCACAGTTCACGATCCGTGCACTGGGCTTCATCGTGCGCAGCAGCTCTGCATTCACCAGGTTCTCGGTGTCCTTGGTGCGGGGGATATGCAGCGTCACGTAATCGGCCGTACGGAACAGCTCAGCCAGCTCGGTCAAACGCACCTGCATCTGCTGAGCCCGATCCGCGGCGATGAACGGGTCATACGCAATCACCTCCATCCCCATGGCCCGGGCAACCTTGGCCACATGGGATCCGATCTTGCCGAGGCCCACCACACCAAGGGTCTTTTTATAAAGCTCGTTGCCGACATATTTCTTGCGGTCCCATTTCCCGACACGCATGCCGGCATGGGCCTGGGGCACATGCCGGGAGATGGCAAGCATCATCGCCAGGGCATGTTCCGCAGCAGCGATGGTGTTGCCCTCGGGGGAATTCACCACCAAAACACCGCGCTGGGTGGCGGCGGGCACATCGACGTTGTCCACTCCAACGCCGGCACGGCCAATGATCTTGAGACGAGACGCTGCCGCGATCACCTCTGCCGTGACCTGAGTTCCCGAGCGGATCATCAGTCCGTCGTAGTCACCGATCACCTGGACCAATTCCTCCGGGGAGAGCCCAGGGCGTTGATCAACCTGCGCCACCTGGCTGAGAATGTCGATTCCGGCCTGGTCAATCGGATCGGATACCAGAACTTTCGTCATCAAAAGGGCGCAGCAGTGCCTTTCGGAACTGTAGAGATCGGCACTAACCAACCTCTCTAATCAGGCTGACAGGGTTCAGAATTCAGCCCATTGAATGTGTATGGATGCCCGTCTGCGTGGTGGTGGTCTCCGACAACGCGGCAGCCGAAGGACTGACGCAGCAACTGCGGGACACCGACGTGCCGCTGATGCAGTGTCTAGCAATCCCTCCTGAAGGGGATTCAATCAACTCGGTGGAGCTGCTCAGCCCCGACGTCACCCGTGACAAGCGTCAGAAGTCCATGGCGCGCTGGTTGATGCCGTTCGGATTCCTGGCTGGGGTGACATTCACCAAGATCACCACATTGACCACCTTCGCAAGCTTCGGCCCCTGGGGGGAGACCCTGATCGGCGGCCTGCTCGGCATGGGCTCCGGCCTGATGGGCAGCTACGCCGCCGCGGCCAGCGTCGATTCCGACAACGACGCCGGTGTGCGCATCCTGCGCAATCGACGCGATGAAGGCTGCTGGCTGGTGCTGGTGGAAACACCCAACGGCATCGAACCGCCCTGGCAGGTGGTGCAACGCAACCGGCCGAAGCAGGTGGTTCGTCTCAACGATCTATGACCCTGCCTCGGGACCAGCTGCTGAATGGGGCCAGGGATCCAGCGGGACTCGCGCCACTGGTTGATCAGGCCGAGTTGGTGTTGCGCACCTGGCAACCGATCTGGAGCGAGTTTCTCGATGCGCCTCTGCAGGAGGAGGGCCTGCAACGACTGAACGGACTGAGTGATCTGGTCTGGCAGCGCGACGGTGGTTATCCCGGTGCAGAACGATGCAGGCTGCTCTGCAGACGAGGAACTGATGAAGAGGAGGGGGAGATCGCAGCCCCGATCAGCGGCCTTCTGATCGAAGGTAATTTTCTGTTTGACCCTCTCAGCCCCATGGATCTTCGTCAGGCCCTGAGGGAGATGGGGGCCAGCGAACAAGAGCTCGGCGACCTCTGGGTTCGTGGCGATCGTGGCGGGCAAGGACTCGTCATCCCGGACTGTGCCACTGCGCTGCATGAGCGCAGAGGAAGGATTCGCGATGTGGAGATCCTCGTCGAAAAGGTTGAACTCAGCCAGTTGCAGCTGCCTGCCCAGCGCACGCCCAAAAAGCTCACCACCGTTGAGGCGTCCTGCCGGGTTGATGCCATCGCCTCCGCTGGATTCGGCCTGTCCCGTTCAAAGGTGGTCACGCAGATCAAAGCGGGACGCCTGAGGCTGAATTGGCAACCGGTGCGTCAAGGAAGCCGCGAGATCAGCGTCGGAGACCGGTTGCAGCTGCAAGACAGAGGAAACCTTGAGATTCTGTCCTGCCAACGCACCAAAAGAGATCGGTGGCGGATTGAACTGCTGCGTCGATGAATCCCGCGTTGAGGGCGCGACAGCCCTGCTGCTAAATTCGAATCCGAGCACAAAAAGCAAGTCACGCTCTTTGTGATTGGCTCGGGCGATTAGCTCAGGGGTAGAGCACTACATTGACATTGTAGGAGTCACTGGTTCAAATCCAGTATCGCCCATTTCATTCAGTTAATTGCTTCAGTTGTTTTCAACTAAGCCAAGGATTCTTTATTAACTTCAAAAGATTGTCTTTCTTTTGATGGTGCATACGGTCGTTGTTGGATTGGGCCGTTCAGGCATGGGAGCCGCTCGTCTCCTGGCTCAATCCGGCACTGCCGTCACCGTGATCGATTCCGGAACAGGCGAGGCTCTGAACCAACGATCCAACCTCCTTCAACAGCAAGGATTGGAGGTGCATCTGGGCATTCCTCTGCAGGCCTCGAGCTTCGATCCCTGGCTGAATGATTTGCAACGGGTCGTAATCAGTCCCGGCATCGCCTGGGACCACCCAACCCTTCAACATCTGCGCAGCCACGGTGTGGCCATTGACGGAGAGATGGCCGTGGCCTGGGACGCGCTGCAATCCATCCCCTGGATCGGCATCACAGGCACGAACGGCAAAACCACGGTGACCCATCTGCTCAGCCATGTGCTGGAGCACAGCGGCCTCAAGGCCCCCATGGGAGGAAACATGGGCTTTTCAGCAGCCGAGATGGGGCTTGAGCTCCAAGGGAGCACGACGAACCACCCCGACTGGTTGGTCATGGAACTCAGCAGTTACCAAATCGAAGCCGCTGAACGGATTCACCCCGCAATCGGCATCTGGACCACGCTGACTCCCGATCACCTCGAACGGCACGGCACTCTGGTGAATTACCGGGCGATAAAACGCGGATTGCTGGAGCGATCCGAACTGGCGATCCTCAACGCCGACGATCCCGACCTGCGACAACAGCGCAAAAGCTGGAACGGTGGACTGTGGGTAAGCACAAACGGCCCCAGCCCCGACGACAACCCTGTTGATGTCTGGATCGATGCTGAAGGGTGGGTGCGTGAAGCTGAACAGGCCCTATTCGAGGCCAAAGTTCTGAAGCTGCCGGGCGACCACAATCTTCAGAACATGCTCCTGGTCACGGCCGCAGCCCGGCGCATTGGCCTCACCTCAGCACAGATCGAAGCAGCGCTACAGGCTTTTCCGGGCGTGCCGCATCGGCTTGAACCACTTGGCCAGCTCAGAGGGATCGCTGTGTTCAACGACAGCAAAGCAACCAATTACGACGCTGCGGAGGTGGGCTTGCGCGCCATGCAGGGACCCACAGTGGTTCTGGCGGGGGGGTCCGTGAAACGAGGAGACGCGTCAGGCTGGCTCGAACAACTGACCCAGCAAGCCTGCGGGGTCGTGCTGTTTGGTGACGGGGCAGCGGAGCTGCACCGGATGGTCCAATCCTCGAGCTATGCGGGTGATGTCAATTGCTGCAGCGACCTGGCAGAGGCCGTCAATGCAGCAGTCGTTCTTGCTCAGCAGAAGAATGCCAGCAACATCCTGCTGTCCCCAGCCTGCGCCAGCTTTGACCAATACAGCGATTTCGAGGCACGGGGTGATCACTTCCGTGGACTGATCGCAACCCATCCATTCAGCTCAAGCTGAAAGAAATCCGTCGAGACCAACGCCACCAGGCCCAGGAAGGCTCAAGAATGGTGGAAGCAAGAGCAAACAAGCGTGGCCTTCTGGCTGATGAAAAGTGAGCCGGATGCCTATGGCATTGCCGATCTGCGCCGCGAGAAAACAACACTTTGGGATGGCATTCGCAATTACCAGGCCCGAAATTTCATGCGCACGATGCAACCCGGCGACCAGGCATTTTTTTATCACTCGAATTGCAAACCACCAGGCATCATCGGCTTGATGGAGGTCATTGAAATCGGATTGCTGGATCCAACCCAGTTCGACCCCCAGGCGAAGTACTACGACCCGAAATCAAACCCTGACAAACCGCGATGGGATTGCGCGCGGCTGGAGTTTCGCGGAGAGTTTTCCGAGCTCATGAGCCTGGATCAACTGCGCGAGCTCTACACCGAAGAGCAGTTGCCTGTGATCAAGCGAGGTAATCGGCTTTCAATCCTGCCTGTTCCTGATGCCACGGCTGAAGATCTGCTGATGCGCCTTGGAGCACTCCACTGAGAGGCTTGTTGCCGATGGCTGAGCTGCGGCAACTTCACGCCGAACTCAGACGCCGTGGAGGAGGGTTTCGCGCCGAAACATATTGCCGACATACACACGGGTGATCTCCCGAGACTCGATGCCGTTTTGCACCAGGAATCCAGCCAAAGCGGCCTGCACCAGCCTGTATTGATCCCAGTTGGGGTGGGTCTCGATGAAACGGGTCATCGCCCGCTGGAGGGGCGCAGGCAACTCACTCTGGAAACTCACCACGCTGTCGCTGTTCTGGGGCGTTGAACCTGACTCCTGCTGCATCTCACTCTCGGAAACGAACACTAGTTCTCCACAAGAACAGCCCGGAGTCAAGCGCGTATCAGGAAACACTTGTCGCAGCAGTCTCCGAATAAGACAACCTCCCTCACTGCAGTCTGGATCGGCAAAAAATCTGACTACACCCGAACGAGCAGGAATGGGAACCTCGTCAAGACGCATCGCTCGAGCAGCAGGCTTTTCCACAGAGTCGAGCGACAGCTGACGAATTGAGCTCAGCCCTGTGGAAAAGCTGTGCACTGCATCCCCATTCGAGGTGGAATGAATCAATGAACAAAGATCGATCAGCTGAGCTAATCACGACTGCTGTCCCACATCGTTCTCACGGCACTGACCAACGCCATCGCTGCGGGGGAAGGCCAGTGCCCCTCAACCCCTCGGCCAGCTACTGGCGTCAGAACCACCGACAGTGTCCACCGCTCTCGATCACCATCCAGGCAGCCCCACCATGGGCCCCGTTCAAGCTCCAGTTCGATGGCCTCTTCCGCCATCAGCTGGTCCACCAGGACCTCATGATTGTTCATCAGCCCAATCAGGAGCTCACAGAACCCGGACCATTCAGGTTCGGTTAATTCAAACGCCCATCCCTGCCCTCCAACAAGAACAGTGAATTCGCCTCTCTGTAGGTCCCGGGCTACGCGCCAGCCAGGACCCTCCTGTTGAATCACGACGGAACCGAGATCAACCAGGCAGCAGATCCGGCTGATCCTGCTCATCACTCAGTTCAACGATGGCCCGTTGAACCGGCTTCACACTGGACTCCTCCAGCAGGCCATCAAAATCGTCGAAGCGACGCTGCTTGGCCCGGAAGGCAATGCGGACCGTAGTGAGATAGCGATTGCTCGACTGGCGAATCAGACTTTCGCCTCGCTTGGCGAGATCTCCAGTATCAACACCTGCCGAAATCACAAAACTGTCCCAAACGTCATCTCAATCTAGGTCCCCAACGTCAGGCCAATTGATCGCTATGGAAAGGCACATGCATCGGGTAGCTGCGCGGTATTGATCCCGGCGCTCGCAACACGATTTGCCTCCCCAAACCCAGTGCTGCCAAAGGGAGACGAAGGTGCATCAACAGGGCACTGACCTGCTCGAGATGGGCCGCATCCATGCACTCAATACGAATGCTCCCCCAGCTGCGGCGAAGGCGACAGTCCCGCAATGGCTCCAGCAGCCCTTCCATGCGCTGATCCTCGCGATAAAAGGAGAAGATCAGCTGCTGCAGTCGATCCATCTGCTCCAATCCCCTTAATCTCACGTTGTCTTCACCGTGCACTGGCCACGGTCTTGGCCTCTGTGGGAGAAGGAAAGCTTCAGCATTCAGTAACCAGCGGCACCCTGGCCATTGATCTGGGCAGCACCACCACCGTGGTTGCTTTCACCCCGAGCGGAGAACGGCAGGCCGACTTGCTCGACCTGCCTCAGATCAGCCGCAGGCCCGGCGAAGTCCCCAGCCTGATCTGGACATCACCGGAATCCACGCTGCTGGGACGTGAGGTGCTGGAAGCCGGCCTGGTCGATCAGGACGACCCCTGCCTGTTCGCTGATTTCAAACGTCGGATCGGCAGTGCCCTGGACGACGGCACCGCCGCTCGAGCTGGACAGCTGCTGCTTGAAGGAATCTGGGCTCAGTTGCCAGACAGCATCGACGTTCAGCGGCTGGTGCTGAGCGCACCGGTGGAAACCTATCGGGATTACCGCCGCTGGCTCTTGGACGCCTGCGCATCGTTACCCGTCAACGAAGTCGCCTTAGTGGACGAGCCAACGGCGGCGGCCCTGGGTGCTGGTTTTCCCCCAGGAGCGCGCATCCTTGTTGTGGATTTGGGCGGAAGCACCCTGGATCTGGCCCTGGTGGCCCTTCAGGGAGGTGAGGGGCGTTCAGCACCCGTGGCACAACTGCTGCGGCTGGGGGGACGTGAACTCGGAGACAGCAGTCGCCAGCAACTAAGGCATGCCGAGGTGCTTGGCAAGGCAGGCCTACGGCTGGGGGGGCGAGATATCGATCGCTGGATTCTCGACATCTGCTGCCCGAACGCAAGCGTCACTGCCGCTCAGCTCAATGCAGCTGAACGGCTCAAATGCCGCCTGAGCGATCAAGAGCTGCCAGACCTGACCGAACTGGTGGAAGAGGTTTCAGACGCAGAGGCAACAACACTGCGCCTGTCACGCCGGGATCTGGAAAATCTGCTGAAAGAGCGCGGTCTCGGCAGGGCCCTGGAGGAGCTGCTCGAAGCCACCTTGACCGGTGGCCGTCGTCATGGCTGCGACTTAACGGAACTGGACGGCGTTGTCGCCGTTGGAGGAGGAGCCCAATTGCCCTGGTTACGACGCTGGCTTGTTGAGCACACCGCTCCAGCTCCACTGGTTACGCCTCCACCGGTGGAAGCAGTGGCCCTGGGAGCGTTGAGCCTCACACCCGGCGTTTCCATCCGGGATGTGCTGCAGCGGGGTGTCTCGCTGCGCACCTGGGATCAACGCACCCAGAAGCATCAATGGCATCCCCTTTTTGTGGCCGGTCAGCCCTGGCCAAGCCCCGAACCTTTTGAGCTGATCATGGCCGCCAGCCGTGATGACCAGACGCAACTCGAGCTCGTGCTGGCGGAACCCCAGGAGCAAGGACGGTTCAGCGTGATCGAAGTGGATGGTCTGCCGGTTCTGCAGCAGGGAGCTGCCGGAGAACTGGAGCATCGTCCGTGGTCCGGTGAGCCGCTGCGACTTCCGCTCAATCCACCGGCCCAAGCCGGTGAAGACTGCCTGAAGCTGAGGCTGCGCATTGACGATGCAGCTCTTTTGCAGGCGGAAATCACCGATCTACGCAGCGGTGAAACGCTTCCCCTTCAACAACTGGGCAGCATCCGCTGATCAGGCCGTCCACAACAGGGATGACGCCTCTGGCCGACTCCATACAACTGGTGCATTGATCCACCGCCCTTTCGTGGCACGACAACCCCTGCTGCTGCAGTTCTGGGTGGTTCCTACCCTCACACTGCTTATGGCCGTGGGCGGCCTTGCCTTCTGGTGGCAGCAGCAGTTGCCTGCAAGGGTGCGGCGAGCAGCAGCCAATGAGAATTGGTCCGAATGTCTTCAAGCCAGTGAACAACTCCAAGCTCTGAGATGGCTTGGGACAAAGGCTTCAGCCGAACAGACCCTCTGCCGACGCCTTCAGGCTGAGGCCCTCTGGATGAAAGGAGAGCAACTGGCGGCCCTTCGGCTCCAGCAACAGCTCGTCATTTCGGCTGGGTCGACAGCTGAAGACACAGCCCAACTGCATGCCTGGAGACAAAGCCTGAAGGAACAGGCGTTGATCAAGTATCAGCAAGGCGATCTACCGGAAGCGCTCATGCTGCTGAGGAGTGTTGAGCAGTCCGATCAGGACAAAACGCTCAGCGCAGCCCTCGAAGACAACTGGCATCGCAACCGTCTTGAAGCGGAGCGAGCGGGTGATCTGGTGGGAGATCAGCGCTGGTGGGAAGCGCTGGACCGGCTCAACCGCGTGGATCACCCCTGGTGGCAACAGCAGACGCAGGAGCAGCGACAAACCGTGAATGCGGCCATCACGGCCCTCAGCTCCAGCGAGGAGCATCTCCAGCACGGCACCAGCCAGAGCGATGTGATCCAGGGGGAATCGCTGAACATGGCCGTTCAAGAGAAGCTGGAGCAGGGCGTGGAGGCCTGGACAGCGTTTGAAGCGGGATGCAGAAGCCTGGGGGGAAAGGTGGAAGAGGACGGCCCGGAAAGTTTTTGCCGAGCTGATCCCACCGCAAAGCCATGAAGCGGACCCGACCTTTGGTCGGAATCCTGATGCAGAACAGCGCCTGGGCTGGCAAGGGAGCGAAATCAATTGCTCCAAAGCGGTACCCGTGGCCTTCAGAGGCGATGAGAGGACGCTTTAACCGGGTGACTTCATCCCGGCGCATTCAGGCGACGCAAGAAAACACCTTCTTCGTCATCCACATCGCGAAGCCGCAATTCGATGGTTTCATTGCGGCGCGTTGGAACCACCCGGCCGCAGAAGTCGGGTTGGATGGGCAGCTCTCGATGGCCCCGATCGACCATCGCCAGCAACATCACCCTTTGGGGACGGCCCCAGCTCTGCAACGCTTCCAGCGCCGCACGAACGGTGCGACCGGTGAAAATCACGTCATCCACCAGCACCACCTGACGCTGCTCAACGCTGTTTGGAAGCGTTGTGACCTGAGGCATTCGGGTGCCGATGCGTTCCAGATCATCCCGATGGAATGTTGGATCGATCGATCCCTGCGCAATGGGGTGGCCGGTGAGCCGCTCCAACTCCCTCGCCAGCACCTGCGACAACTGAACCCCACGGGTGGGAATCCCTAGAAGCATCAGGCTTTGGCTGTCATCAACGCTTTCCAGCACCTGGGAGGCCAGGCGAGACAGGGTTCGACTCAGCTCCCGGTCCGAGAGGATCGCGATCCGATCGGCATCAGGACGCTCGCTCATATGAAAGAGAGGGGTGTGTTGTTACCAGAAAAGAGCAGCTTGAAGGCGGATGGAGCGTTAGGTTGATTCTGCAAAAGTCCTAAAGAACCGACGCGAGTGGGGGGTACGTGGACAACAGCAGTTCCAATGGTTCAGGGCGAAACAGGGGAATTGCACCTGTCGTACTGACCATTCTGGACGGTTGGGGCCATCGAAATGATTCAGAGCACAACGCCATCCGCCAGGGCGACACCCCGGTCATGGAAGCTCTCTGGCATGCCTACCCACACACACTGATCGAGGCCAGTGGGTCCCATGTGGGGCTGCCGGATCAGCAGATGGGCAATTCCGAGGTGGGGCACCTCACCATCGGCGCAGGTCGAATTATCCGCCAGGAGTTGGTGCGGATCAGCGACACCGTCCGCCAGGACCAGCTCAAGACCACCAAGGTGCTGCAAGAGCTCGCCGAACGGATGGTGAGCAGTAACGGCACCCTGCACCTGCTGGGACTCTGCTCCGATGGCGGCGTCCACAGCCACGTCGACCATCTCTGCGGACTGATCCGCTGGGCTGCAGCTGCAGGCATCCGCAAGCTGGCGGTTCATGCCGTGACGGATGGTCGCGACACCCCGACGCAAAGCGCCTGGGGTTACGTCCATGCCGTTGAGACTGCACTCGCTGAGACGGGAGTGGGCGAATTAGCAAGCTTGTGTGGTCGCTACTGGGCCATGGACCGGGACAAACGTTGGGAGCGCACTGAAAAGGCCTACGACCTCTACACCGATCCAACATTCCCTCAGGCTGACCAAAGCCCCCGGGAATTGCTGGAAGCCAGCTACGCCGCAGGGGTGACGGACGAATTTCTTGAACCCCTGCGACTGAGCAAGGCCGTCATGCAGGACGGGGACAGCGTTTTGCTGTTCAATTTTCGTCCCGACCGGGCCCGTCAGATCGTGCAGACCCTGTGTTTACCGAACTTCGATGGCTTTGAGCGCCGTCATACCCCTGCGCTGGATGTGGTCACCTTCACCCAGGTGGAGCAAGGCCTGCCTGTGGCTGTGGCCTTTCCACCCGAACCCCTGAACGACCTTCTCGGCCAGGTTGTCTCGAGTGCCGGATTACGCCAGTACCGGACTGCAGAAACTGAGAAATATCCCCACGTGACCTACTTCATGAACGGGGGAATCGAACAGCCCCTGCCTGGAGAAGAGAGGCACCTCGTGCCTTCACCACGGGTCGCCACCTACGACCTGTCACCCGCCATGTCGGCCGATCAACTCACCGAAAGCTGTATCGCCGCCATCGAGGAAGGGATCTACAGCCTGATTGTGATCAACTACGCCAACCCCGACATGGTGGGGCACACCGGCGTCATGGATGCGGCCAAGGAAGCCATCGCCACAGTGGATGGCTGCATCGGGCGCTTGCTGGATGCTGTGGGCCGGCGTGGCGGAACGATGCTGATCACCGCCGACCATGGCAATGCTGAACTGATGCAAGGCCCGGACGGTCAAGCCTGGACTGCTCATACGACAAATCCTGTCCCCTTCATCCTGGTGGAGGGGGAGCAACGCAAGTTGATCGGCCACGGCAACGACATATCGCTACGAAGCGATGGAGGTCTCGCTGACATTGCTCCGACCCTGCTGCAGATTCTCAACCTCGACCAACCTGCCGCGATGACAGGCCGTAGCCTGATAGAACCGGTTTCCAATATCGATAAAGCTCCAATGACTGCCCGCCTTCCCCAGCCCGTTTGATGCTCACGTCTGTTTTGTCCTGGGCCTGGATCGGTAGTGGTGTTCTGCTGATCGTTCTGGTTTTGCTTCACAGCCCCAAAGGCGGTGGCATGGGAGGCCTGGCCGCGAGCGGAAGCTCCATGTTCAGCAGCTCCAGCAGTGCAGAAGCCACGCTGAATCGCATCACATGGACGGTGTTAGCTGTTTTTCTCAGCCTTGCGGTGATCTTGAGTGCGGGCTGGCTTGGCTAAAAACAATTAATCAGTTCGATTGAAAGACACTAAGGAATAATTCACGCTCATCATCATTCTTCCACGGAAAGCCTACGTATGGTAATTGAGCCTCTTCCATTAAATTATCCATAACCACTTTATTAAGGTTGATCTGAGTCTGATCTTTATTGGACATGGCTTGTTGAATTTCAACACCAGAAGGAATCGCAAAAAATCCTCTTTCGACCCCTCTTTTCCAATACCCCCCATGCCCATGCTGAATAAGACGACAAGCCCACTCGACATGTCCATGGCCATAACCTTTGAAAGCCGGGTTTATGTAACCAGCCTGAGAGCGGATCAAGTCTGTACTTAATGCTGTGCACTGACCTGTAACAACCTTATAGACGTAAGGATCCTGCGGGGTACCTGCAGAATCAGGCTTGAGCCAGTATTTCTCATAGCTTGGAATTCTGAAATAACCAGGCGAATAATTCATATGACGATGCAGACGAACAGCCTTGAGCCATGGATCAAGCCAATCCCCAGACAAAAGCACATCGTCCTCAAGCAAAATAACAACATCGACAGGACAAATTTCCGTAAAATAATAGAGAGCTCGATTTTTGTTAAATACAACACCGTGATTTCTGTCCGACTGAAAAACATGCAAGCCTGAATATTTTTGCCGAAGAGAAGTCAGCTCGTATGGACTGCCATCATCAAACAACGCAATCGAGTCAACACGGGGCGACTCATCATTAAGAGAATTCCATAAAGAATTCAAACACTTATCAAGACAATCAGGCCTATTATAAGCAATAATAGCGATGCCAACAGTTTGAGTCAAAGTCACTTTCTTACTATAATAGCAGTCTATCAACTTACTGGATCACAAAAGCACAGTCCTTGTATTTTCAAGGCATCAAGAAACGACGCCATTCCACCAAATCGTCGCTCATCAAAAGCCCATGAGTGAGACCTATCTCGAAAACGATGCGAGCTACGCCAAGAAACTAGCTGAAATAAAAAGAGTGTGCCGCTCTTACAAAAAATGGAATAAATGTTTTGGAATTGGCTTTAACAAAACGGGAACGAGCAGTCTTAACGCTGTAATGACAGATATCCTTGGCTACCTAAGCAACCAAACCAGGATAGAAATCAACTCAACCGTTCAAGCAATTTCCGGAAACTATCTTCCACTACAAAAAGAAATTAGTCTTGTCGATTTTCATCAAGACCTTCCTGTCAGTCAGGGCAATACCTACGTGGCCCTTGATGCTTTATTCCCAAATAGCAAGTTTATCCTTACCGTAAGAGAAGCTGAAGAATGGTTCCAAAGTTTTATCCACCAATACCGTATTCCATTGCTTGATCTTGCTACAGACAGTATACGGATACAACAAGCACATATCTACAAAGGATACAGCCATAGATGGATAGGTTATTTCATGGAAGACCAAATAAATGTGCTTAAAAAAGGCATCAAAGCACATAACCTTCAATCGCTGGATGATTACAAAAAATTTGAGTTCACAGATGAATTCAAGGACTCATGCATTCAACTTTATAAGCTTCGCAACGGGGAGATACGAAAATACTTTAAAGAAAGAGATGATATGCTTCTTATCCTTGATATCACCAAAGAACAGACTGTCGAAAACATACGAGATTTTCTTGGGATTCCCGACATTTTTAACGCGTCAATGCCACACTTGAACTCTGCAAACAACTCAAAAACCGATACGGCAAGGCACCTTACAATTAACTAAATTTATCATTAAAAGGCATGGAACAAGAAATCCTAATGCTTTCATCAAGCTATGGAGCATGCTTTCAACCTTGCACACACCATCCCAAAAAACCATTGGCCATATGTGCTAACAGAGCAGAAGGGTTGTTTAAAAATTTGCGTATCAACAAAAATGGCAGCCTATTCTTATCGACAAATGCATCATCATGGGACCATGAAATCTATCGACTGACTTTCGGGCAAAAGGAAAAGAATCTGAATCATTATAGTTGCATTATTTTCAATATTCATATCCCCCTTGACCTTCCACTGCTTCTACAAAACACTTTTGATATCAACGCGAATTGCTTGAAGCGCATATCAAAAAGCCAATTAAGAGACATCCTAAGTAAAAGCACTGAGCTTCAAAATGCACTGAACCTTCACAAAAACTGGATAAAACAGCTCAACATCAAAGAGCATTTCACAGGCAAGATGCTTTTTCTAGCGAATCCCTATTCAAGCAACACACAACGTACCACTAAAATCAACGATAGCAGCATTGCGGAGATTACCGAGCGAATTCAAGATTGGGCACGAGAGTACATATTATCAACACATGACATCAAGATCGTACTACCAAATTCAAATTTGTTCGAAAATGGCTTTTATATTAGCTCTAAATACTGCAGGCCAGACAAATACCGAGACTGGAAAACACTCCACCAAAACAAGCAAATTGCAGAGGACAGGATTCATAAAAACCAGAAATATGGAGAGAGGTTATACAAACAAATACTTGAGGTCTTGAGTCATCCATCCCATTAAAGACTATTAATCCTTTTAAATTAAAATCACTCGACCTTTTCATGACCTCTCAGCATCCCTATCAGTCATTACCTTCTGAGGCTTTTTGGAGAAGCGGTGTAGCACAAGAAACACCCTTTGCAATTAATCAAATTTGGAAGCCCAAATTTGAAATCAATAGATTGCAAAAAATTGCCACTGCGGGCTCCTGCTTTGCACAACATATAATGAATAAATTAAAAAAGAATCATTATACCGTTTTAGACGTAGAACCTGCGCCACCGGGACTACCAGATGAACTTCATATTAAGTACGGATATTCAATGTACAGTGCGCGATATGGAAATATATACTCGGCGAGACAACTCAATCAACTTGCCAAGGAATGTCTTGGATCCCATCAACCAAAAGGATATATATGGAGAAAAAATAGCAAATTTTATGATGGATTACGCCCCTCTGTAGAGCCAGATGGGCTCGACAGCAAACAACAAGTAATTGAGCATCGACAATTTCATATCGAACAAGTTCGAGAAATGTTTAAGTCACTTGATATCTTTATCTTTACACTAGGCCTTACTGAATCTTGGATGCATCGTGCCTCTGGCACAGTATTTCCAATTGCTCCAGGCACTCAGGCTGGCAGATTCAATCCAAGGAAACACAAATTTTATAATGCTAATTTCAAACAAATAAAAGACGACATGAATCAATTTTTGTCCATTACCAATGAAATCCGCGGAGGAAAGCCGTTTAAGATGTTATTGACCGTATCTCCAGTCCCTTTAACAGCTACGGCAAGCGACACACATGTTCTTGTCGCAACAATGCAATCGAAAGCATTACTCCGATCTGCTGCTGCAGAATTATGTTCACGTAACCTTAACATTGATTATTTCCCCTCTTATGAGATTGTCAACAATCCCAGGCTAAATTCACTTTCATTTGCAGACAACTTAAGAACAATCAGACCTGAGATAGTCGCCACGGTTATGAGTCACTTTTTTGAAGCAACTGGAGCAGAGAATAAAAAACAAAGCCTACCTATTGCAACTCCATCTTTAGATTCAAACAAGATTGAGGATGTTCAATGTGAAGAAGCTCTGCTAGATGCCTTTGGTTCAAATAGAAGATGAAGATTCTTTGTTTCGGTGCTTCTCATGTTGCGGCCATCAAAGCTGGGTTTGAAATCATTAGCTCACAAGAGAAACTTCCAATTATTGACTTCTTTGGAATTTCCAGTCGATTCTTAAATGAAGTTCAAATCGTTGACGACTGCCTCAAACTTTCCAAGTATGCTGCAGAAAATTATCGTTTTACAGGCAACACGAATTCCGATAATTTTATTTCTCTGACTACTTATGACACGATTATTTTCGCGCACGAATCAAATCTTCTTTGCCCTCAATATTTGTACAAGAAAAATAATCTGTATGAAAATATTAAGCCACAGCTGATCTCTAAGGGCTGTCTTCAACAGGTTCTTGATCGATATTCTCCTGCCAAGCTTACGAGTCAAACATTTTCACACTTCAATGATCTCCGAGAAGGAAAGATTGATCTCGCACCCCTATCTCATTATCAATGGATCAATCAATTGTTCAAACTATTTCAAAAAAAAATTTATTTTATAGGCCGGCCATTGCCTTCTGAGAAATTTTATCCGAAAATATACTGCTCAAGCCCAAACAGCATTAAGATTTACAAGAGCAACAACCAAAGGATCAGAGAGATTGCAAAGGAAACCGTTGCGAAAAATTCCATCATTAAATTTATCTTACCTCCTGAATACTTACTCACTGAATGTGGATTCAGAACGCAGCATAAATACATGCGTAATTCTTTAAGTTCACGAGGCCAGCTTCATGATGCAAACAATGCGCAAATCATGGATTTAACTCATGGCAACGATCTTTATGGATCTGTCATGGCCAAAGAGATTCTTGACCAGCTGATCGACTGAGTCATAAAAAAGCCCCCGTCGAAGCGGAGGCTTGAATCCGAAACCAAAAGGTGGATTAATAACGATCAGTAGTCGAAGTCCCTATATCAATAGTCGAAGTCCAACCAAGAGTCATTTTCTCAATAAAAACCGAAATATATCTGCTTTTTCTCAATAAGTGGACATGCGGGGCAACCTCCCGTAAAATGTTCCAAACACTGTTCCAAACAAATCAGTGGGGTCGTCGTCGTATCAGGTGCTGGAAGAACTCATCCCCAAGAAACTGTGGTTGATAAAGTTCGCAAAGAAGAGAACTCAATATTGGTATTGCCGCATCTATACGGGCAATCGTAAATACGCAGAACGGTCACTCAAGACAGAAGACAAAAGGATTGCCACAGACAAGGCATATGAGGTCTTCGCAGAGGTCATCACACAGATGAAGACCACTGGGTCTGCATCACCCAAAACCATCAGGTCACTGTGTGAGAAGTGGATTAAGAGACAAGAGGACAGGAATGCTGGTGGGTCACTCTCAACGACCCTCTACAGGTCTCACAGGCACCTCTTCGATATCTATGTCCCGAACTATGCGGAATACAAAGGATGGAAGTTAGTCAAAGACATTCCTCACGACGGATGGATCGAATACCGCAAATGGAGAATGGAGGAGGGATGGAAGTTAATTGGATTGGATGAGAAGGGAAATATCCGTAGTGGCACTAACAAACTTCGCAAAGCACCCAAGCACTCAACAGTGAATCGTGAGGTCACCATGATTCAGGAGTGGTTTAAGTATCTTCTGGTTCCTGAAGGTTTAGTCACAGTTGCTCCAACAATCCAAAAAACCAAACAAACAAAAGAAGATGCCGATGCAAACCCCCCATTTGAGCCCAGTGACTACACCAAGATTTATCGAAGATTCAGGGCATGGTCACAAGAGAAGAATCTCACACGATCACAAAAACCAGAGTGGAGACAAGTTATATACCTCTTCTTCCTCATCAGCACGAATGTTGGTTGGAGACCAGACAGTGAAGGTTTGGAATTAACTTGGGACAGAGTGAAGATCAGAAAAAGAACAGTCACCCTTCCCAATGGAGAGAAAAAAGATGAATGGATTGCCAACCTACGAATATGGGATAGGAAAAACAAACGTGAGAGAGAAGGAAACTTTCTTGGTGGGGAATACTTCCTTCGACTCAAAGAACTGTATATGAATTGGAATGCTGAAAATCCATCGTTCTACTTACCAGAAAGAAAGTCTCTTGTATTTGCCAACCCAATTACAGGAAAGAAACTTTCTTATACAGGAATCTACAATGCATACAAAAAAGTCCTGGACTCTTTGGGAATGAAGAGTGCATATACTTTTTATTCGTGCAGGTCGTTCTATGTGAACGAAAGACTCAAAGAAGGTGTTGAGATCTTTACTGTTGCAAAGCAAACTGGTCACAGCATGGCAATCTGCAATCAATACTATGCAAGGTTAAACATCCAATCCCGTGCTGACGAAGCAACACGAAGAACATACGGGAAGAAAAAAGCAGACGAAGGTGAATTACTTTTTTGATTGCTTGGGTTCAGGTTCGATCAATCCCGACTTAATAGCAGCAATGCTATTCATCATCTTGTCCATCCCATATGCCGTCTTCACTTTCTGCTTCTCCGTCTCCTGCTCCAGCACCTCAACTCTCTTGAGGAGGTCCTCCAAGAGTTTGTTTTGCAGTGACTCAACCTGAACCTGTCTCTTCTTTTTATCAGGGTCTGCGGTGGCAGTAGAAACCTTCCCATCAAGCAATGAACCACCGGTCTCCAGGTAGAGCTCGGCAAGCAGTTGGAGCACCTTCGTGTATTGCTTTCCCTGCTGCTTACAGAGATCACGAAACCGATTCAGCACATCAGGAGTGAAGTTGGCAGCAAATGCACCTGGTCGAGGCACGGCAAACCATTCGTATTGACATCACTATACCCATATTGTAGTTAGTGCAAAAGTTGCACGGCATAAAAAACGGTGGTTCAACTGAACCACCGTTGATATTGCGTCTGTCCTGGAAAAAGTTGTGGGCAACGACCACAGAATTATTTAGGTGCGACCCTGTGGTGATTTTATATTTGCCCGGATTTTTTTTGAGTCAATGAAACCACCTCCAGGATTTGTATTTGTAGCCTAAAAAAAGGGACTCCTATAAAACCGATTTAGGATACTGTTACTTGACGAAAGAATCATAGATTCAGGTAGAGACGGCGGATCAACTCTTTTAGATATTTCTTCTTATCACTGAACCTCTTGTTTGTAATAGCACCTTTCTTTGCAAGTTCTTCCAGCATTTTTAGTTCTACTGAATCAAAAATCCCATTCATCAATAAAACCCTCTCTCTCCGTGTGGTTGCATTGTCGTCAGTGCTCTACCTATTGATGGATGCCAGGGTTTCATATCAGCAGTTGGTTCTGCTGCGTGAAATGGAGTGATTTGCAAAGTATATTTGCCGGCAAATACATTGTAGAAAGGACGGTAGACACGGATTTCGTGTTCGTTGTTTGGGTTGCGTTCATAAAACAACTGCTTACCAAACTTTGACCACTGTTGAAAATCTGAGAGTGACCTCTCACCGAAATAATGTCCTGCCATCACTTGTGACCCCAACTCAATGGGCTCTGGAATAAAACTGATTCCTGTTCTTTGAGTTTGCGTTTCTCTTCACGGATTCTTCTGCGGATCCATTGGGAACGATTGACGCATTCACTATGAGCGAGGATGTCCAGGTCATCTATCAGGTCAAGTTCGTGGAATCCAAAGGAGATGCAGATGTTTTTGCCAACATCATTGCCTCCATATCTGCTTCTTTGATTTTGCTTAGTTTGTAGGTGCATTTGTATAGTTCTTCCTTTATAAAGTTATATAGGTTTGAGTCCTGCCAAAAAGGTTTCTCAAGGTGCAATTTGTAGTGATCTATAAGGTCTTGGAGATATTGCCTTGTGTCGGGTTTCCCAGTGTGTTCCATCTTGCTTGTGATCCAGTAGGTAGGTGATGTCCATATCACTGCTCACAGGGTCTATGACTTCATAGGCAGGTCTCACGAACTCAAACTGCTTAGAACAGTAGGCAGTGAGTTTCTCCAGGTTGTGGATTGGTCTGATGTCCAATCCACTCTGACCATTGGGAATGAATGGCAGCAGATGGAACACCTTTTTCAAGAGTTCCATTTTCTGTGAATCGTTCAGCCCATTACCCAGAGTGCAGGCAAAGAAGGATTCAGGATCCTCCATCAGAAAGTTCTGCATTCTGGTTGTGGGATTCTTCCATCTGCTGTTTGGTGCGTCTTCAAGAAGGATATGACGATGAAATCCAGAGTTCTCTTGGTTGCGCTCAATGAAGAACCACATTCTGATGTCATCCTTGAAAAATGACCTAATGGTTCTTCTGATTTCCTTATTGTGCTTTTGGACTACATCATAGGAAGTAGGTGACCAATACACACTGCTAATGAAAAACTTAAAGGATAAATCATTCAATCTTATTTGTTCTAATAATGGTTTCATCCTGGTATAATCCAGAATATTCATTTCATATGAATCATAATCTTTGTTGTTCATTATCCTTGAATATAGTGTGATATAGGGATTAGTGGTGTCTTGTAGATACAGTGAAAGAACTACCCACAATGTCCGTAATGGGCAGAACTTTCTTTTTACCCAGTAGTTGATGGCACCCAGTGACAATGCGGCATCCTTGAATAAAAAGTAGTATGTTCAATAAACACTAATATCTTATATAGGTGCGGCAATATTTTCACTTGAAATCCTTATTGCTTGCAAGGCAAGGTTACAAGAGAATCAGATTTTTCAAGTATTTCTTGCATAAGAATCTCATATAACCAGTCCTTCTCTTCAACGGGAACAAACCTATTCTACTCATTATTACTCATATTGTCAAGCACTAACTAACAATTACGGTATTGACATTTCAGGCAAAAAGACTTACAATGGCATCAAGCAAATGAAGAAAGTAATATTCCTTATTTGCGTTTATGTCCTATAGAAGCAAAGCAATGAATGAAGAAAAGAATCCATCAATTCCAGCAAGATTCCGCAATATAGAACTCACTTTCACAGTAGAAAGTGCGGAAAAACTACTTGAAGGATTGCAAAAACTCCAAAATTGTATGGTGGTTAGTAGACGTCAAAAGAATACGTGGTTCCCACTCGGGACACTTGAAGGATTGATATTTGCACTTGAAGATGAACTTGACGAGGTTGAGTATGACTAATGTGATGAGTTTTGATGCCTACAGGTTTCACCTTGAGGGTGAAATAGAAGAAATAGACCGATTGGAAGAAGGTGGTTTTGACATTGATGATCACCCTGCCTATTTTCGTGACAGAGTTCTAAACGATACAAGGAGCAAATACTCCTATAGGCAAAGAAGGGACATTCTCAAAAAGAAACTTGCCAATCACATCAAAAAGCAAAAGACTAATACTTGACGAACACCAAGTTCGTTTCGTGAATCTTGACGGTATAACGGTGATCAATGCATCTGGAAAGATTGAACATCGCAAACTGCGAATCCAGAATATTGATCACCTTATCGTGAAGAACCAATCCCAGACGACGACCAATGATCTCCATTTCAGTGGACAGATCAATGAATCCCATTTCACCCCGTCTTGATGATCCAACCTTCATCACGATGGGGTGAAACTCTTTGGATGACCAGCAGCTGGGTTTGATCAGTCGTTGCAGATTCTTGAGGCACTGCTCCATTTTGCTGATGTATCCATCCAGATCCTTGACGAGGCACAGATCTCTTGGATCCACACCATATGGTTCCACTCCAAAAGCAAACGGTGGATCAGTCGTAATCAGATCAAAGACATCTGATTGATCCTTGTATTCCTCCAGAACCGTTCCATCACCGTGATGGAGCACCAGGTCCTGTTCGTTGATGGAGGTGTGTTCCAAGCAGGCAGAACGGACAGTGCTGATGTTCTGCGGTGACAGGTCATATCCAACGACTTTGCGACCCAGTGCAGCACCTACGAGGACATTGCTGCCTCGACCAGAAAAGGGATCCAGGACCAAGTCTCCTGGATTGCTGTAGTAGTTGATGAAAAAGGCACAGTGGTCAGGATGCTGTGCAGCGAGTGGTGCTTGTTCAGTTCCCCATTCCCTCTTGATGACCTTGCAGGATTCGTCCTCCTTCACCAACTTGCACAGTTGTGCCAGTGATGAGGATTCACCATTCCACTTCATCACCGAAAACGGTTTGCCCACCAGTTCCTTAACTCTGGTTTGCTCTTCCTCCCAGTTGAAGGGGTAGTGCTTGATCCTTGCCAGTGTCAGTGCTCTCTTGAAGGTGCTGGTTTTGCCAGTGGATAGAAGGAAGGCAACCTCCAACTGCACCTGGTCTTCCTCCTTCGCAAGAGTGACCATATCCATCTTGGAGTTCGCAAACTCCGTTTCATTCAGCAGGTCTTGAACTTCGGGATGGAGGTTGGCAATGGACTTGGTGTATTGATACGACCGTTTGGACATTCCACGATTCTTTGCAAGTTCTTCGTTGGTCAGTCCTGAACGAATCCAACGGTTGTCACCGACTTTTGCCCGTCGTCCTAATGCTGTGAGGATCTCTTCCCATCGGATGATGAACCTTGCCTCATCAATGGCCGAAAGACGAGAGGACACCAGGTTCTCCTCCACCTCTATGAGTTCTTCAAGGAGAGGATCTGCATCCTTGATGTTTGCGGGGATGGTCTGCCGACCTAACTGACGAAAGGACTCCAGACGGTGCATCCCGCTCAATAGGTGAAACCACTCGTCGTGTTGAGACACCGTGATTGGGTGCAGAAGTCCAATGCCTTCCACTGACTCGGCAATGTCTTGAACCTTGTCGTGGTCGGTGCCACGAAGACGAGTGGTGACCTTGATGCGGTTGAGGGGAATTTCCACCACCTGGACGGCAGGTCTTTCAGGGGTCGCAACCACAGCAGAGGATCAGGGTCTTATTGAGTCATATCTCTTTTAACCGTAGAGGTGCAACATTTGCACTTCTATTCCGAACGGTAAGCATCTCAAGAAACAAATTACCCAAAGCAAGAATTTTGAAAAATGCGTTATACTTTCAAAGTAGATCAACTTTATGGAAAGAAGTAAATGACAATTCTTACTTCCGATATCGCCGATAAACTTATTCGGGATCAAGGTCTTGATATAGTCATACCTGATACTTATACCTCGATTCGTGATTTTGCATTTCATGGCAATGATTTAACCAGTGTTGAGATCCCTGATAGTGTCACCTCGATTGATTCGAATGCATTTACTGCAAACCCAATAACTCATATTATTTTCGGGAACGGATTAACATCTGTTGATAGGTGGAAGAATTGGTTTGATACGGATAAAGTAAAGAGTATTGTCATTCCAGACAGTGTCACCTCTATTGGAGAAGAAGTATTTCAACTTAATATCTACGAGCCATATGATGACGACACATTGACAAGTATTGAGATCGGCAATAGTGTCACCTCAATTGGCAATAAAGCATTTGCTGGAAATAGTTTAACAAGTGTAGAGATCCCCGATAGTGTTACCTCAATTGGTGATCGGGCATTTTCTAGCAATGACTTAACAAGTATTGAGATCGGCAATAGTGTCTCCACGATTGGCAATCGGGCATTTTCTGGAAATAATTTAACAGCCATTGAGATCCCCAATAGTGTCACCTTTATTGATGAGGGCGCATTTCAAAATAATCAATTAACGAGCATTGAATTCCCTGACAATATCAAATCGATTGGTGATTATGTATTTTACGTTAATCAATTAACAAGTATTGAGATTCCTGATAGTGTCACCTCGATTGGAGAATGGGCATTTTATGGCAATAGTTTAACCAGTGTTGTCATTCCGGATGGTGTCACTTCGATTGGTGAGCATGCATTTTATAATAATCAATTAACAAGCATTGAGATCCCCGATAGTGTCACCTCTATTGGCGGAAATGCATTTCTTGGCAATCCATTCTTAGAGAGTATAAGTATCCCTGAAGATGCCAAATTTAATCGATCTGGATTCCCAAAAGATGCAGAAATCATCATTCGTGGAGACTATGTGGAACCAACTCCTGCACCTGCACCAACTCCAACTCCAGAACCGGAAACGGAAACGGAAACGGAAACGGTAGTTCTTACTTCTGGCATTGCAAGAGAATTAATTTACGAACAAGGATTTGACATAATCATTCCTGATATATATACCGAGATTGATGACGATGCCTTTGAAGATAGTCGATTAACGAGTGTGGTAATTCCAGACAGTGTTGTGTCGATAGGAGATTCTGCATTTGAGGGTAATAATTTAACTAGTGTAGAAATAGGTAGTAGTGTGAAAACGATTGGTAGTTCTGCATTTGAAGAAAATCTCTTGACGAGTGTTGTTTTTCCGAACAGTGTTTATTCGATTGGTCGATCTGCATTTGAAAAGAATCAGTTGAGAAGTGTAAATCTGAACAGTGGGCTTTTGTCAATTCAATCTTATGCATTTAATCTTAACTTACTAAAGGAACTTGTCATCCCTGACAGTGTTAACACCATAGGTGAAGATGCGTTCATGGATAATGTATTAGAAAGCATTAACCTCGGAAATGGAGTCAGCAATATTGGACTTGATGCATTCTATGGCAACAACTTAACGAGTGTTTATATCCCTGATAGTGTTAAGTCATTACGAGGTGGTTTTGATGGAAACCCACGACTAGAAACTGTTAGTGTTTCTGCAGATACAGAAGTGAAATCGTATGCATTCGATGAAGGGGTAGAAATAATTGTTAGAGGAGGCAAGGAAACACTAGTTCCAACTCCAGAACCAACTCCTGATCAAGGAGACAGCATTAATCATATTGACTCCATAGAAGATATCACAACACCAGATGAGATTTCAACTTTTAAGTTGAAAGAACCCATACCTGTTGGAGGTCAAGATATTGAAACTTTGATTGTAGGAACCAACAAAAAAGATAAAATTACAGGATCATCCGAAGTTGAAGTCCTGGCAGGTGGAGTCGGCAAGGATGTCCTCAAAGGTGGAGGAGGTGCCGATGGTTTCCTCTTCAATCAACCCGATGAATATGGCAAGAAGAAGGCAGATAAAATTAAGGACTTCGATTCTGAAGAAGGAGATTCAATTCTTGTCGATAAGGATGTCTTAGGTCTCGGTAAGACAATCAAACTCATAACAGTGACCGGAAAGAAAAGTGCGAAGAAGGAAATGAAATCCAAAAAGGACTTTGTTTATGACGACAAGAAGGGGCTTCTTTACTTCAATGAGAATGGCAAAAAAAAGGGATGGGGAGATGGTGGTTTGTTTGCGAAACTTCAAGGTGCTCCTGAATTAGGTGCTGATGATTTCACCATTGTTTGATTCACTCAGGAAATAGAGGTGCAGTTGTTGCACCTCTACGGTTCCACAAGGTCAAGGAGTTGCCCGTCGTAACTGACCAGACGATGTCTCTTGCCGGTAGATGAAGCACGGTTTGATGCCACTCGGAAAGCATCCCTCTCGTTTTGCTTAGTGGTGTATTGCCTCCAGTGACCGAATTGGTCTTGGTATTGGACAAAGATTTTCATCGGTCAGGCAGTAGCGAGTGCAGGATTTGGTGACCGACGAAGAATCCTGGTCACCTGAACCGGATTGAACACAGCACCTTTGGCAGTGGTAATGCCGGCATCATTCAGCACCTCACAGATTTCACGCAGTGTTCTGCCTTTGTTCCGCAGTGACCAGATGAGATTGGAGTGCTGATCAGCAAACTTCCTTGCTGCTTGCTTCCTGGTGCGGTTCCAGTTCTCCAGGTTCTTGGGATTCCCTAACTTCACCCCTCTTGCTTTGGCAGCAGCAAGAGCAGCACGGGTTCTAATGCTGCAGGATCTGCGCTCTTCCTCGTTCAAGAGGGCATAGATGCCCAGTTGCAAGTTGGTTGCTGATGGCATCGCAGCAACCTTGAACTGGATGCTGCTGTCCTTCATCAAGGTGAGGACGAATGCGGCATCCCGGCTCAACCTGGAAAGTTTTGCCACCAGAAGAGTGCTGTTAGTGCTGCGGCAGAGATCCATCGATTCCTGCAGCACTGGACGGTCACGGAGTTCTTTGCCTCCTGACTCCACCTCCACCAGTTCTTTGAGGACGGTTGCTTCTGGGTGCTGATGAAGAAACAGATCAATGTCCCGTCGTTGGGCTGCAACACCCAGACCATCGGCACCTTGCTTCTCGGTCGAGACACGAAGGAGAACCACAAATCGATCGGATGGAACAGGCACTGAAGGTTCGTTGAGTGCGTAACAAGACAAATATAGGCAAGTCTTGTAAGTCACCTGGCAAACTGTCACCAATTCCTGTATTGGCATATATAGACATTGCAATACAGATTCGTTTTCAGTTGGGCTCATCTTTGACACCAACGAGCAACCAACCCTCCATGTGTGAGGTCAATTTTGTATTGCTGCGTCTAGTTCTGTCTATGCAAAACGTTCGACACACTGTTCCAAACCAGCAATCCGGTCATCCAGTCGTGATGGGGCAAATGAGAAATGTTCCAAACATTTTGACCCATGTTCCAAACATTCCAATATGGGCAGGCATTAAAAAAGGGACACCGAAGTGTCCCTGATGCGTTGCAAATACTGAACTGGTGCGTGCTGGGGAGGAAAAACCTCCCCAAGATTTCATCAGTAGTCGAAGTCGCCGCCACCCATGCCGCCGCCAGCAGGAGCTGCATCCTTCTTCTCAGGCAGATCAGCCACGATGCACTCAGTGGTCAGCACCATGCCGGCAATGGATGCGGCATTTTGCAGCCCGGAGCGGGTCACCTTGGCGGGATCAACGATGCCGGCACCCAGCATGTCGACGTATTCGCCAGAGGAAGCATTGAAGCCTTCAGCGTCGGCGCGGGACTTGACGTTTTCGGCCACAACTGCGCCATTGGCACCTGCATTTTCAGCGATGCGCATCAGGGGAGCGGTCAAAGCCGCAGCAACGATGTTGGCGCCGATCAGCTCTTCCCCAGACAAGCTGGATGCAGCCCACTGCTCCAGAGCAGGAGCCAGGTGAGCCAGGGTTGTTCCGCCACCAGGAACGATGCCCTCTTCAACCGCCGCCTTGGTGGCGTTGATGGCATCCTCGAGACGAAGCTTCTTGTCCTTCATCTCGGTTTCAGTAGCCGCACCGACCTTCACAACAGCCACGCCACCGGCCAGCTTGGCCAGACGCTCCTGCAGTTTCTCCTTGTCGTAGGTGGAATCGGTTTCGTCCATCTGCTTCTTGATCTGCTCGCAGCGGGCGCCGACAGCCGCCTCATTGCCTTCAGCAACGATGGTGGTGGTGTCCTTGTTGATCGTGACGCGGCGGGCGGTGCCCAGCATCTCCAGCTTGGCGTTCTCCAGTTTGAGACCGGCGTCTTCGGTGATCAGCTGACCGTTGGTCAGAACAGCCATGTCTTCCAACATGGCCTTGCGGCGATCGCCGAAACCAGGAGCCTTCACTGCGGCCACGTTGAGCACACCACGCAGACGGTTCACCACCAAGGTGGCGAGGGCTTCCTTCTCAATGTCCTCGGCAATGATCAGCAGTGGCTTGCCGGTGCGGGCAATCTGCTCCAGTACGGGCACCAGATCCTGAACCAGACCGATCTTCTTGTCGGTAAGCAGGATGTAGGGCTCATCGAGGACGGCCTCCATCCGCTCGGTGTCGGTCGCGAAATAAGGGGAGATGTAGCCCTTGTCGAAACGCATGCCCTCGGTGACCTCGAGCTCGGTCTCCATGGACTTGCCCTCTTCAAGGGAAATCACCCCTTCCTTGCCAACCTTGTCCATCGCATCGGCAATCATCTTGCCGACTTCTTCGTCGTTGCCGGCGGAGATGGTGCCCACCTGAGCAATGGCATTGCTGTCAGCGATGGGCTTGGCCATTTCCTGAATCTTGCTGACCAGGAAATCGGAAGCTTTGTCGATGCCCTTCTTCAAAGTGATGGCGTTAGCACCGGCAGCCACGTTGCGCAGTCCGGCCTTGACCATGGCGTGGGCCAGGACGGTGGCAGTGGTGGTGCCGTCACCGGCAGCATCATTGGTTTTGGAAGCGGCCTGGCGAATCAGGGCAACGCCGGTGTTTTCAATGTGATCTTCGAGCTCGATCTCCTTGGCGATGGTGACGCCGTCATTAATGATCTGAGGAGCACCGAATTTTTTCTCGAGAACCACGTTGCGGCCCTTGGGTCCAAGAGTCACAGCAACGGATTCGGCCAGAATGTCGATGCCTTTTTCGAGTGCGCGACGCGCGTTCTCGTTGTAGATGATGCGCTTTGCCATGGAAGGCGTGTCCTTAGTTAGTTGATTTGGTTAAACGCTGAAGTCCGGGACCCGTCTCAGTTGACGATGGCCAGGATGTCCTTCTCGGTGAGCAGCACGTATTCATCGCTGCCGAGCTTGATGTCCGTACCGGCGTACTTGCTGTAGAGCACCTTGTCGCCGACACCAACCTCGGGAGCCTGGCGGCTGCCGTCATCGTTGCGCTTGCCGGGGCCGATTTGAACCACCTCGCCCACCTGGGGCTTTTCTTTGGCTGTATCGGGCAACAGGATGCCGCCGGCGGTCTTCTCTTCGGATTCAGAGACCTTGACGAACACGCGGTCGCCCAAAGGCTTGACGGTGGAAACGCTGAGAGAAACAGCTGCCATGGGGTAATGCAGGAGCAGGGACGGGGCGCCGAAGCGCTGGTTCGACTCGAGCTGGCACTCGGGGCCGACGAGTGCCAACGTATTCACGGGGTTGCCACTTCGACCAGTGCGGCCACGTGCGGTTGACCGAACCCCAACCTCACGACGAGGGCAGTGGTATGGTTGCGCCGCTCTGAAAGGGCCCGAGCGCGCTGCGCCTGATCCCGCATCTCTCCTTCTTATGGTCGCTTCTGCTCCTGCATCCGCTGGCACCAAGGGCGTGATCCGCCAGGTGATCGGCCCGGTTCTGGACGTGGAATTTCCCGCCGGGAAACTGCCCAAGATTTACAACGCCCTTCGCATCGAGGCGAAGAACACCAGTGGCCAGGATGTGGCCCTCACTGCTGAAGTGCAGCAGTTGCTGGGTGACCACCGCGTCCGCGCTGTTGCCATGAGCGGCACCGACGGGCTTGTCCGCGGCATGGAAGCCGTCGACACCGGCGCACCCATTTCGGTTCCCGTCGGCGAAGCCACCCTCGGCCGCATCTTCAACGTGCTTGGAGAGCCCGTTGATGAGCAGGGTCCGGTGAACAACACGGCGACGGCTCCGATCCACCGTGATGCCCCAGCCCTCACTGAGCTTGAAACCAAGCCCAAGGTGTTCGAGACAGGCATCAAAGTCATCGACCTTCTTGCTCCCTACCGCCAGGGCGGAAAAGTGGGCCTGTTCGGTGGTGCAGGAGTGGGCAAAACCGTTCTGATCCAGGAACTGATCAACAACATCGCCAAAGAACACGGCGGCGTGTCCGTCTTCGGTGGCGTGGGCGAGCGCACCCGTGAGGGCAACGACCTTTACGAGGAATTCAAGGAGTCAGGCGTGATCAACGCTGACGACCTCTCGAAGTCGAAGGTGGCCCTCTGCTACGGCCAGATGAATGAGCCCCCCGGCGCCCGCATGCGCGTGGGCCTCTCGGCTCTGACCATGGCGGAGCACTTCCGCGACGTGAACAAGCAGGACGTTCTGCTGTTCGTGGACAACATTTTCCGCTTTGTGCAGGCCGGTTCCGAGGTGTCCGCTCTCCTCGGCCGTATGCCTTCAGCTGTGGGCTACCAGCCCACACTCGGTACCGACGTCGGTGCTCTGCAGGAGCGTGTCGCATCCACGGTTGAGGGTTCGATCACCTCGATCCAGGCTGTTTACGTTCCTGCTGACGACCTGACCGACCCCGCGCCCGCCACAACGTTCGCTCACCTCGATGCCACAACGGTTCTGAACCGTGCCCTGGCCTCGAAGGGTATCTACCCCGCTGTGGATCCTCTGGACTCCACCAGCACCATGCTTCAGCCCGCTGTTGTGGGCGATGAGCACTACCGCACCGCCCGTGCCGTTCAGTCGACCCTCCAGCGCTACAAAGAGCTGCAGGACATCATTGCGATTCTTGGACTCGACGAACTCTCGGAAGACGATCGTCAAACCGTGGATCGCGCCCGCAAGGTCGAGAAATTCCTTTCCCAGCCCTTCTTTGTCGCTGAAATCTTCACCGGCATGCCCGGCAAGTACGTGAAGCTGGAAGACACGATCACCGGCTTCAACCAGATTCTTTCTGGAGAGCTCGACAACCTTCCTGAGGGTGCCTTCTATCTCGTTGGCAACATCGATGAAGTGAAGGCCAAGGCTGAAAAGATCGCCGCAGAAGCCAAGTGATCGTGTCGGGGGTGTGAATCACACCCCCGTTCACTTGTGATCCTCCGTTCCTTCTTTTTTTCTCAGCAAGGTCCATGTCCCTCACCCTCCGCGTGCTGGCACCCGACCAGAACGTCTTTGATGGCAGCGCCGACGAGGTGATTCTGCCAAGTACCACTGGCCAGCTCGGCATTTTGCCTGGTCATATTTCTCTGCTGACCGCCATTGATGTTGGTGTTCTGCGGGTCCGCAGCAACAGCTCCTGGAGCTCCATCGCATTGATGGGGGGGTTTGCTGAGGTTGACGCTGATGAAGTCACCGTTCTGGTGAACAATGCCGAATTAGGCAGCGCCATTGATGGCAACGCAGCTGAAGCAGATTTCCAGAAAGTCAGCTCAGCGGTTGCGGGCATGGAAAATCAACCGGCATCGCCTGAAAAGCTCAAGGCTCAGCAACAGCTCAATATGGCCAGAGCACGGATGCAAGCCAGCAAGGCCGCTGAATGAAGAACATCCATCTCTTTAGATGAGTGTTCTTCATTTGTAGCAAGACAACCGAGGCACAAGCCTCGGTTTTTTTATGCCGATGCTCGAACTTATTTCTCAGCTTTCGATCGGAAGGGAGAAATGTTGGGCCAAAAAAAAACCCACCATTCGGCGGGGGAGAAAGTGAATGGCTTTTGACGCTCAAGCGGTACCGCAGAAGGTGACTTCGGGGAACTTGGCCTTCGCCTCTTCCAGACTCTTGCCTTTGCCCTCTTCCTGCCAGTAGTTGATCACCTCGGTGGCCTGATTGAGCACTTCAACACGCTCGTTATCGGTAATCCAGCTCTTGCCTTCCAACTCGGTCTTCAGGGTTTCCCAGGCATCTTCACGGGGCCAGAAGAAATAAGACGTCAGGGGGCTTGGACCGCCACCCACGATCTGGTCAACCGCCAAAGCAACGTTGTCAGGCAGCCAGAGAATTTTCAGCAGGAAGCGGCCTTCATCGGCCTTGGGCGTATAACCGGAGGGAACACCATCGGCGTCGATGGTGGCCGATGCCAGAGCTGCTGCTGCACCGCGCAGCACCGGACGGCCCTCGCCCTCACCTGAGGGCTTTTCAGTGGAATTGGTATCAGCTGCCTGGGTGGCGCCTTCAACCGCGTCGGCGGCCGGAGTCGTGACCTCCTGGTCGGTGGGGGCAGCGCCTTCGGTGACCGTCATGGTGTCAGCGCTCAAGTCAAAACAACAAAGAACTAACCTACCAGCCGCTCACCACCTGATATCTGGATAAGCCCCGCATCCTGCTGTTCGATATCGACGGTGTGATCCGCGATGTCGCTGGCAGCTATCGGCGCGCTCTGCAGGAGACGGTTCAGCACTACAGCAGCTGGCGCCCCAGCCCCCAGGAGATCGATGCATTAAAGGGGGAAGGGACATGGAACAACGACTGGGACGCCAGCCTGGAGTTGCTTCGCCGCCATGGCGGCGACCTCCCGGCAAGGGGTGATCTGATCGATGTGTTCAGCGGTTATTACTTCGGCGGGGATCCTGAGGGTGATCCCAGCGAATGGACAGGATTCATCGGTGATGAACCGCTGCTGGTGGAGCCGACCTTTTTTGAGGAACTCTCCAGCCGAGGAGTCCGCTGGGGATTCGTCAGCGGAGCCGAACCACCCTCGGCTCGGTACGTGTTGCAACAGCGACTGGGCCTCAACGATCCAGCCTTGATTGCCATGGGAGATGCCCCCGACAAGCCAGATCCGACAGGACTCCTGCGCCTGGCGGCAACCTTGACGGCGGGAGAGAGCCCGGAATGGATCACTTACATCGGCGACACCGTGGCGGATGTACAGACCGTGCTCAGAGCACGCGAGCGTCGGCCAGACCTGTCCTGGCGGAGCGTTGGGGTGGCGCCTCCCCATGTGGAGAACGTGACGGCCTATCACCAGCAACTGCTCGATGCCGGTGCCGACTTCATTGTGGGAACGACGCGGGACTTGCTCCCGGCCCTGATCAACTGACCCGATGGTGCGCCTGCTTCTACCGATCCTGATCGGGCTCATCGCACTGGTTTCGATCGAATTCAGCGGAGTGATGGCCTGGTTGCTGGTGCAACCCACCGGCATCGTTCTCACCGGGCTCGGACTGCTCAGCGGTGTGGTGCTGTTGCTCTCCAAAAACGTGGCAAACCAGGCCGATCGAGTCGCGGAACTGATCGGCCAGCCCTACGGAACGCTGGTGCTGACCGCAGCGGTGATGACGATCGAACTTGCCCTTGTGGCCAGCACCATGCTCACTGGGGAGAGCAATCCAACCCTGGCCAGGGATTCAATGTTCTCGGTGGTGATGATCGCCCTGACCGGCGTCACCGGACTGTGCAATGTTCTGGCCGCCATGCGACGGGGAGCGCTGGGAGGAGATGGGCAGGTGGACACCAGCCAGATGGCAGCCCCCAACCTGCTGGGGGCGCTGACCTACTGGGATCTGATCAGCACCATGTGCGTGCTGGCGCTTGTGATTCCCAACTTCAGCCGCAGCACCACTGAGGCCAACTTCAGCACTCCGGTGAACGTGGTGCTCTCCGTTGTGGCCTTCGGGGTTTATGCCATCTTCCTGACGGCTCAGATGGGGCGCTACCGCAACCTTTACACCGAGCGGGAAAGCCTGGTGATCGCCGTGAAGGAGGGTGGCGAAATGCTTGAGGCTGAAGGCAGCCATCTCCCGCTCTGGAAGACCGCAATCCTGCTGGTGGTCGGACTTCTGGTGGTGTGCCTGATCGCCGAATCCATGGGTCAGCTGATCGAAACAGGCATCACCGATCTCGGCCTGCCCAATTCGCTGGCCGGGGTGCTGGTGGCCATGCTGATCCTGGCTCCGGAAGCACTCAACGCGATTCAGGCCGCATCACAAGGGGAAGTGCAGCGTTCAATCAACACGCTGTACGGCTCGGTCGTGGCCACGGTGAGCCTCACCGTTCCTGCCGTACTGGTGCTGGGGGAGATCACTGGAACCAACGTGATCCTGGGCCTGGAACCCTTCGAAATGGTGCTCCTCGCCCTGACCTTGATCCTGAGCTACCCCCATGCTCGACTCACCGGGATAGAAGGACTGATGAAACTGGTGATTTTTCTGTTCTGGATCCTGCTGCAGGTGGCCTAATGCCGTTCCATCGCCGCCAGGCTCTTCTGAGCAGCAGCGGTGAGCACCTCATGGCCTGACTCAGTCACGGCGACATCGTCTTCAATTCGGATGCCGATGCCCTTCCAACGATCATCGATCTCCGGCTGGCCCTCGGGCACTGCCAGCCGATCACTCACGTACAACCCTGGTTCCACGGTGAGAACCATCCCAGGCTGAAGCGTGGCGGGCTGCTCACCGAGGCGATAGGCCCCAACATCGTGTACATCCAACCCAAGCCAGTGGCCTGTGCGGTGCATGTACAGGTGGCGATAGGCCCCCTGTTCAATCAGCCCATCGACATCCCCCAGCAACAAACCAAGATCCACCAGGCCCTCAACCAACACCCGGAGAGCGGTGTCATGCACCTGTTCAGCATTGCCGCCTGGACGGACCGCCTCCACGGCGGCCTCCTGAGATGCGAGCACAACGCCGTAAAGCTCACGTTGCTCGGCTGAGAAACGGCCATTCACAGGGAAAGTGCGGGTGATGTCGCCGTTGTAGTAATCGTCCACGGAGCAGCCGGCATCGATCAGCAGCAGGTCGCCGTCCTGCAGCTGTGCTGTGTTGGCCGTGTAATGCAACACGCAAGCGTTGTCCCCCCCGGCAACGATGGAGCCATAGGCCGGACCCCTGGCACCGGCAGCGCGGAAATGGGCCTCAATGGCAGCTTGCACCTCTGCTTCGTTCATCCCCGGCTCGGTGATGGAACGGGCGAGTTCGTGGGCCTCTGCAGAGATGCGGCAGGCCTCTCGCAGACGTTGCAGTTCATGCCCCTCCTTCACCAGACGCAGGCGATGCAGGATCGGCGTCGGCGCTACCAGCCCCAGGGCTGCAACCCCCGCGCGGGCATAGCTGTCGAGCTGACGGCCCCAGGCGGACAGCACCAATGGCTCGACGACGGGATGACGACCCACGCGGAAGGCGATGGCTTCTGCACCGACGAGATAGCCGGGCAATAGGGCGCTGAGCTGATCGAGGGGGTGGGCGATGTCTGCGCCGTAGCGCTCCACGGCGCCTTCGGTGCCCCAACGGAAGCCCGTCCACACCTCGGCAGCAGGGTCCTTGGGGTGCACAAACAGCACGAACCGCTCTCCCTCCGGACGATGGGGGAGGAGCAGTGCAACGGCATCCGGCTCGTCAAACCCCGTGAGATAAAAAAAATCGCTGTCCTGCCGAAAGGGCCACTCGCAGTCAGCGTGGTGCGTGGCCAGTGCCGCAGCGGGAATCACAGCAGCAGCCGCACCCAGCTGATCGAGGAACCGCTGCCGGCGACTGGCATGAATGCTGGGATCGAACTGGGTCAAACCGCTGCAGGCCTCAGCTGATCAGGATGGCAGCTCAGCTGGTCCATCTGAAAAGCCTCGATACGATGACAATCACAACGAATGGCCATGAGCTCCGACCTGCTGTTGCTGGTGCTGCTGGTGTTGTTGGTGTTGGTTGGATCTGCGCTGTGCTCGGGTGTGGAGGCAGCGCTGCTGACGGTGAATCCGATCAAGGTGCATGAGCTGGCGGCCCGCAGCAGACCGATTGCAGGAGCCAGGCGCTTGGCAAAGCTGCGGCAACGGCTTGGCCGCACCCTTTCGGTGCTGGTGATTGCCAACAACGGTTTCAACATCTTCGGCAGCCTGATGCTGGGGGGATATGCCGCATGGGTGTTCGAACAACGGGGCATCGGCAGCGGAGCACTGCCGCTGTTCTCCATCGGCCTCACCGTGCTGGTGATGCTGCTGGGGGAAATCCTGCCGAAATCACTCGGCAGCCGCATGGCCCTGCCGGTGTCTCTCACTGCAGCACCGCTGTTGCACTGGCTGGGAATTCTGTTCGGTCCACTGGTGCTGCTGCTGGAGAGGCTGCTGCCGGCCATCACCGAAGAAGCGGAGATCACCACCAACGAAGACGAGATCCGCCTGATGGCGCGCCTGGGGTCCCAGAAAGGTGAGATCGAAGCGGACGAAGCCGCGATGATCGGCAAAGTGTTCCAGCTCAACGACCTCACCGCCAGGGATCTGATGACGCCCCGGGTCGCAGCGCCGACCCTGGATGGCAGCCTCAGCCTTGAGGCCCAGCGCGCTCTGCTGCTGAACAACAACGCGGAGTGGTGGGTCGTGCTGGGGGACCAGGTGGACAAGGTGCTGGGGGTGGCCAACCGTGAACGGCTGCTCACAGCCCTGCTGGAAAACCGCGGCTTGCTATCCCCCGTTGATCTCAGCGAGCCGGTGGACTACGTGCCCGAAATGATCCGAGCCGATCGCTTGCTCACCAGCTTCCGAAGGGACAGCAATGGTGTGCGGGTGGTGGTGGACGAATTCGGCGGTTTCGTGGGTGTGATTGGTGCTGCAGCCGTTCTGGCGGTGCTGGCGGGCTGGTGGCGCAAACCGGTCCCATGACCAGCGTGACTCCCACAGACGGGGGCGATCGGTTTCCGACCACCAGCGAACGCTGCCGGCTGCTGCTCGAGCAATGGCGCCAGGAGCTTCAACTCACATCCCGCGAGACGGGTCTGCTGCGAGGGGAGCTGGCGTTGCTGGACCAGCAGCTGCAACGCCTGGACCAACGCAGCCTGCGGATCGCTGTTTTCGGTCGGGTGGGGGTCGGCAAATCGAGTCTGATCAACGCACTGATCGGCCAGCGCTTGCTGGAAACGGATGTGGCCCATGGCAGCACCCGCCGCCAAACAGCCGTCGACTGGACATTGCCAATCGGCGATCTGAATCGCATTCAGCTGGTGGACACCCCCGGCATTGACGAAATCGGCGCCGACGGCCGTGCGCGGCTTGCCGCGCGGGTTGCGATGGGAGCTGATCTCGTTCTTCTGGTGATCGACAGCGACCTCAGCCGCTGCGACCGGGAGGCTCTGGAGACATTGCAATCACTCGGCAAGCCGCTGCAACTGGTACTCAACCGTTGTGATCGCTGGCCAGACACAGAGCTGGCAACCCTGTTGAACAGCATTCGCCACCGTCTTCCAAAGGACCTGCCCATCACCGCCGTGGCCGCCGCACCGCGCCGACCTGTGCTCGATGCCGAAGGTCGTCCGCGTAGTGAGGCGGCTCCCGCCGAAGTGAGCCTGTTACGCGACCAGCTGACCCAGCTGCTGGAGCAGGAGGGGGAACTGCTTCTGGCCATCCAGGCACTGCGTCTGGCCGATCGCTTCCAGCAACAGAGGCACAAACTGAAGCTGCAACTCAAACGCCGCAGCGCGCAGGGATTGATCGGGCGCTATGCCGCCGCTAAAGCCACGGGCGTCGCGATGAATCCGCTGTTGGCTCTGGATCTGGCCGGCGGCATGGCCTGTGACTCAGCCCTGGTGCTGCAGCTCTGCCAGCTGTACGGACTCAAGCTGACGCCGTCCAGCACAAGGTTGCTGCTGACCCGTCTTTCGGCTCAGAACGCCTTGCTGGGGGGGGCCCAGCTGGGCCTTGGACTGATCAAGCAACTGCTTCTGCTGCTGGTGCCCGTGAGCGGAGGTGCCAGCCTCGCGCCAGCCGCACCGGTGGCCCTGGCCCAGGCTGCACTGGCGGTTCATGCCAGCCGGCGTACAGGCCGCCTGGTGGCTCAGCAATTGCTGCAGGTGCGCGGTGGACAGCCCGCCGCCCTGCTGCGACGACTGGCGCAGAGGGACCCGTTGGTTCGCCACTGGCTACAGCGCTGGCCGCGCCTGGCCCGCGCAGACTGGCAACCTCTGCTGCCCTGAGGTCGATGCCGCAGATCGCTCTTTTCGGCACCAGTGCCGACCCACCGACCTGCGGCCACCAGGCCCTGCTGGAGGAACTGCTGCAGCTGTATCCCCGCGTGGCGACCTGGGCCAGTGACAACCCCAAAAAGCAGCATGGGGCCCCGCTGGACCTCCGTGCTCAGCTGCTGCAGGCCCTGGTGAAGCAGATCCAGGATCCCCGGCTGGAGCAGATCCAGGAGCTCAGCGATCCTTTCACGATTCGCACGCTGCAACGAGCTGGGCAGCGCTGGCCTGATGCTGAGCTGGTGTTCGTTGTGGGCAGCGACCTGGCCTCGCAAATCCCAAGCTGGAAGCAAACCGATCAGTGGTTGCCGCACTGCCGGTTGGCGATCGCACCTCGGCAGGGTTGGCCCTTGACTGCCGTGGCCATCCAGCAGCTGAAACAGCTTGGTGCGCGCCTTGATCAACTTGTGTTGTCCGTACCTGCAAGCGCCAGTTCGGCCTTACGCGAACGCCCCCGACAGGACCAACTGCCCGAATCGATCTGGCCTCTGTTGATCGAGCACAATCTTTACGGTCTGAACTCCTCCAGCCGCTGCTGATGCGCCTCGCTCTGGCCCAGCTCAATCCCCTGGTGGGTGATCTGCGCGGCAATGCGGAACAGATTCTTGCGGCAGCCCGGCAGGCGGAAGCCATGGGAGCGTCCCTGTTGCTGACGCCGGAACTGTCCCTCTGGGGATACCCACCCCGTGATCTTCTTCTCCGGCCCTCGAAGTTGGCGGAGCAGACGGAAGCCCTGGACTGGCTTGTGGAGCAGCGGAACGGCGCCTGTTCCCTGCTGATCGGCGTTGCTCTGCAGGCAGGCGACCAACGAACTCCCACGTTGTTCAACGGCATCGCCCTGGTGGACGATCAGGGATGGCAAGGCGTGGCCCGCAAGCAGCTGCTGCCGAGCTACGACGTCTTTGATGAGCGGCGTTATTTCCGCCCTGGAGATGGTGCCTGCATATTGCGCCTGCAGGGTGGCGAACAGCTTGGGCTGACCATCTGTGAAGACCTCTGGGTGGAGGACGAACTACAGCGAGAACGTCTTTCGGGGCCGGACCCGATCGCTGCCCTGGCTGAGGCAAAGCCCGACCTGATGATCAACCTGGCGGCATCTCCCTTCGACCCGGGCAAACCGGCGCTGAGACGACGGCTGGCTGGGGAGGCCGCGCGACGCATGGGTTGCCCGGTGGTTTACCTGAATCAGGTGGGGGGCAACGATGAGCTGGTGTTCGACGGCGGCAGCTTTGTGGTGGCCTCTGACGGCACCACCCTTCTGGAGCTGCCCGCCTGCATCGAAACGGTCCAGATCTGGGACAGCAGCACGCCAGCCACAGCACCCATCAAGCCGCCGAGCCAGGACGAGCTGCTGCTGCGGGCTCTGGTGCTCGGCGTGCGCGATTACGCCCGCAAATGCGGATTTCGCCAGGCCCTGCTGGGGTTGAGCGGTGGCATCGATTCAGCCCTGGTCGCCGTGATCGCAGCCGCTGCGCTGGGAGCAGACAACGTCTCAACCCTGTTGATGCCCTCCCCCTGGAGTTCCGCCGGCTCCGTTGAAGACGCCATCGGCCTGGCCAGCCGCCTGGGGCTGAACCGCCAAACCCTGCCGATCGGCAGCCTGATGGAGGGTTTCGACAGTGGTCTGCGCCCCGCTCTGGCGGATGGACCCCAGGGAGTCACCGCAGAGAACCTGCAATCGCGCATCCGCGGCACGCTGCTGATGGCTGTGGCCAACCAACAGGGGCAGCTGCTGCTGACCACCGGCAACAAATCGGAACTGGCCGTGGGCTACTGCACCCTGTATGGCGACATGAATGGAGGCCTGGCAGTCATCGGCGACCTCTACAAAACAACGGTGTTCAGACTCTGCGACTGGATTGACAGCCCGGAGGCAGCAGCGTGCCGGCTTGATCTGGGTCTACCGGCGGAGGGCGAACTGGTGGGAGCCAAAATTCGCAGCAAACCCCCCAGTGCCGAGCTCAGGCCTGATCAGAAGGACAGCGACTCTCTGCCGGACTACACGGAACTGGATTCCCTGCTGATGGGTTTAGTCCAGGAGCGTATTCCGGCAGAAAAGCTCGTTGCAGCAGGCCATGACAAGGCTCTGGTTGAGCGGGTCCAACAGCTGCTGAGCCGGGCGGAATTCAAACGACGCCAGGCCGCACCGCTGCTCAAGGTGAGTCCGCAGGCCTTCGGCAGCGGCTGGCGACTGCCGATCGCAGCGGGCTGAGGCCTGCATCCGTCAGACACCGTTGGCGGACAAACGCGAATGAGGCCAGATTGAAAGAACGTCCGCTGGCGCCCGATGGCAGCATCCGTCCTAACGGCACCGATGGCCAGCATCGGCGTTCCGAGGGAAATCAAGGCCGATGAGCAACGGGTGGCTCTCACCCCAGATGCCGTTCGGGAACTGGTGAGCCACGGGCTGGAGGTGCGGATCGAGTCCGGCGCCGGCGACGGGGCCGGCATTGCCGACGAAGCTTTCGCAGCGGCAGGGGCCGAGGTTGTGACCTGCGAACAGGCCTGGGGCGCCCACCTGGTGGTGAAGGTCAAGGAACCACAGCTGGAGGAATTCGGTTTTCTGCGCAAGGACATGGTGCTGTTCACCTACCTGCACCTGGCCGCCTACCCGCAGGTGGGAGAAGCCCTGCTCGAGGCAGGCACCGCATCGATCGCCTACGAAACGGTGCAGCTGGAGAACGGCAGCCTGCCGCTGCTGGCTCCGATGAGTGAAATCGCCGGCCGGCTGGCAGCCCAGGTGGGAGCCCATCTGCTGGAGAAACCCCATGGCGGACGCGGCGTGCTGATGGGAGGCTGCACCGGAGTGCAACCGGCCCGGGTGGTGGTGCTTGGTGCGGGCACGGTGGGCTGGAACGCGGCACGCACAGCTGCAGCAATGGACGCGGAAGTGCTGCTTCTGGACCGCTCTCCCCAGCGACTGCGCAGCCTTGAAGCGGATCGCCGCGGCAGGCTGATGAGCGTGGTGAGCAGCCGAGGGCTGCTGGAGCGCCTGGTGCCAAGCGCTGATTTGGTGATCGGCGCGGTGCTGACCCCCGGCGGTCGGGCTCCAACCCTGGTGGATGAAGCGATGGTGCAGCAGATGCGGCCGGGTTCAGTGATCGTCGATGTGGCGATCGACCAGGGCGGCTGTATCGCCACGAGCCGGGAAACCACGCATACCGATCCCACTGTGAGCATCCATGGGGTTCAGCACTACGCCGTGGGCAACATGCCCGGTGCCGTGCCCTTCACCTCCACCGAAGCCCTGGTGAGCGTCACCCTGCCTTACATCCTGGGCATCGCCGGCCGTGGCCTGGAAGAGGCAGTAACGGAACGACCGGAACTGCTCTCAGGCTTGAACACCGTGCAGGGGTCTGTGTGCCATCCCGGAGTCGCCAAGGCCCTTGGACTACCGCCCCGCCACCCGATGGCCTGCCTGCGCTAAGTCTCGAGCGCAACAGCGCGGATGTACAGCCAATCGCCGGCAAGGCTGCTATCGCGGCGTTGAAACAGAGAGGATTCCTTCAACACACCACCGCGGTAGCGAGCTTCAAACACCACCGTTCCCTCGAGGTCATCGCTGCCACCAGCACGAACCTCCCGAATTGTGAGCCCCAGCCAACGGGTTTGACGGCAACTGCGCAACAACTCGGCGCGCCGAACCTTGTCGTCACGGCCTTGCTCAGGATGGGTTGCGAGGAGGTATCCCACCTCAGCCCTCGCGAAGGCGGAATAACGGGATCGCATCAGCTCTTCGGCGGTTTCAGCCCGTTTCAGTCCCCGATGCAGGGGAGCGCAGCAGAGGCGATAGACGCCACCGCCGCAGGGGCACGTAAAGGCATCCGCCGATGCTGAAAAGCCTTCTGGCATCAGGCCAAATACTCCATTGCAGACAAGGGCCGCTGCAAGGCAGCTGGACTGACCCCCTCCCGCAGGGCCAGCACCAGACCGGCGGCTTCCGCGTAAGAGGAGGCTGACATCACGCTGGCACTGATCCCCAACGCTTCGGCTGTGACCTGGAGCACCGAGGAATTGGCAACCGTGATCAACGGCACCCCGCGCTCATGGCAAGCCAGCACCGCCTCACCGCCAAGCGCACCGGCGGGTGCCACCACCGCTCCGAGCTGATCGGAATGAATCAGACCCGCATCAGCCGCCACCAGATCAGGAGCCCGACTCAGTCCCACCAGGACACAAGCCAGAAAGGTGTAACCAAGCTCTTCACCCGCCGCTCTGGGGTCGAGCTGCGGATCCACAGGCAGCGGAGCCAGGGCGGGGGCATGGGCGCAGGGAATCTGCAGATGCTGCACCAGCGAATGGCTGATCACCGCTTCCGCCCCAGCCAGAGCATCCACACCGCTTCCGGCTCGGTAAGCAGCAAGGGCATCGCTTGCGGGGTCGTCAGGGAAGCGAGCCACCACCGCAATGGACGTCGCCCCGGCCTGCTTCAAACGTTCGCCGCCGCGCAAGAGAGCATCAGGACAACCCAGCCGCCCCCAACTCACGCCGCTGCTGCCCTGTTCTAGGGACACCTCCAACGGTTGATCGGTGGTGAGTACCGGGCCGATCTCCAGACCCAAGGTGGCGCGGCACCCTTCCGCCACCTGAATCTGGCGCTGGGCGAGCTCGGCCTCGATCCCTGCATCCAGGAGTAAACCGATGCGCTGCCGCCGAACGGGGCGCAGCGACCAATCGCCGGCCGCGAAGCGATCAAGGCCATAGCCCTCCACATAGTGAATGCGTTCATCGCTCCAATAGAGCGCCGCACCGTTCATCACATTGGGGTGGGTGATCAGACAGCCACTGGCCGCCGCCAACAGACGGGCGCTGGGGAGGGCATCACCGGCATAACCGCCCGTGGTGCAACCGATCCCAGTTGGAACCACCATCAGCACGGGCAAGGGCTGGGGCTGGGAGCTCATTCCTGAACCACCGCCTCCAGCTGAAGCCAGCGAACGCCGGAGGAATCCTGATTCACAGATGTGATCGCCCAACGCAACAGCTCGCCCTCCAACTGCAGTTGACTGCGCACAAACTCACGGAGTTCTTTCGTGGGGACCGCATCAGGCCAGGCCAGCTGCTGATCCAGTCGGCGCAGATTCACGCTTGAAACTGACCGAACTGCGCTTCGTAAAGCGCATCCTCCTGACCAGCCTTGAGTTTGAGATCAGCGCGTGGGAAGGCAACACACATGAGGATGAATCCACGCTGCTGCAGATCTGCTTTCACTCCCATGGCGTCTGGCTGGGCAACGATGCCTTCGCTGATCACCGCCGCACAGGTGGTGCACACACCGGAACAGCAGGAGCTCGGAAGCGAGATTCCAGCAGTCTCAGCCGCATTGAGAACGGTCTGATCCTCTCGGCAACTGAAGGTGTGAGTGGTGCCCTCTAACTCGGCGTGAACGACATACGTAGCCACGTCGGCCATGGCGTCTTTCAGGCGGAATCAAACCATCCTGTCAGGCAGTGGAATGAGGCGACCGCTGCCAATTCTGTGGATCTGGAGCCAGTTGAGTCCCTTCATCAGGCCAAAGGCCCATCCCAACAGCAACAAAAAAGCCGGCCCCTGGGGACCGGCTGCTGAATAGTCATTGGTGGAGATCAGCTACACAGCCGAGCCACCAACCACCTCAAGAATCTCCTGGGTGATCGCTGCCTGTCGGGCTTTGTTGTAATCCAGGGTAAGGGTCTTGGCCAGTTCCTTGGCGTTGTCACTGGCGTTGTTCATGGCCGTCATCCGACTGGCAAGCTCAGAAGCAGCCGACTCCTGCAAGGAGCGCAGCATCTGGTTCTGCAGATACAACGGCAGAAGTGCATTCAACAACTGATCAGGCGTCTGCTCGAACACGATGTCCGAAGCAATCTTCGGCTCGGTGTTGACCGCACCCGCACCGGGTTCGACGGTGAGAAGACCGTCTTTGGTGGTGAGACGGAAGATCTCATCTTCAGGATCGGCGATGTCCTGAGGATCCAGTGGCAGCAGGGTTTGCACCGCAGGCTTACAGCTCACCAAATTAATGAACTTGGTGAAGATCAACTCCACACGATCCGTGCCTTCACCGATGAACTCAGCCAATAGATCTGTGGAGATGCTGTTGGCTTCATCGGCTGTAGGAACCTGCTCCAGACCGGAGAAGGTGGCCTGAATCGGATACTTGCGATTGGTGAAATAACCAATGGCCTTGTTGCCGATCAGCACGAGTTTCACATCAAAGCCTTTGGCTTTGAGCTCTGCGAAACGTCGCTCGGTTTTCTTGATGATGTTGGCGTTGTAGCCACCGCAAAGACCGCGATCGCCGGTTATTGCGACAAGAGTGATCGACTCAACATCGCGCTGTTCCATGAGGGGGGAAGCAGCATCTTCGAAGCGCATGCGGGACTGGAGATTTTCCAGAATCCGTGACAGACGATCCGCAAACGGACGACTGCGGAGCACCTGCTCCTGAGCGCGACGCACCTTGGCCGCAGCCACCAGACGCATGGCCTCGGTGATCTTGCGGGTGTTTTTGACCGATTTAATCCGGTCTCGGATTTCCTTGAGATTCGCCATGTCGGCTGCTCCCTCAGGCCGCCGAAGCGACCATGGTGGACACGACTTCGCTGATGGCTGCCTTGAGGACAGTTTCAGCTTCGGGGCTCATCACCTTCTTGTCCTGAATTTCTGAGATGAACTCAGGCTTGTTGGACTTGATGTACTCACGCAACTCACGGGAGAACTCAACAACCTTGTCGACGGGAACCTCGTCGATCAAACCCTTGACGCCGGCGTAAACAATGGCGACCTGTTCAGCCAGGATCAGCGGGCTGAACTGGGGCTGTTTCAACAGTTCGCGCAGGCGCTTGCCACGCTCCAGCTGCTGACGGGTGGACGCATCCAGATCGGAGGCGAACTGGGAGAAGGCGGCCAGTTCGTCGAACTGTGCCAGCTCCAACTTCAGGGTGCCGGCGATCTTCTTGATGGCCTTGGTCTGGGCGGCACCGCCCACACGACTCACGGAGATGCCCACGTTGATGGCAGGACGGAGACCGGAGTTGAAAAGGTCGGAACTCAGGAAGATCTGACCATCCGTGATTGAAATCACGTTGGTGGGGATGTAGGCCGAAACGTCACCTGCCTGGGTTTCGATGATCGGCAGAGCGGTCATCGAGCCCTTGCCCATGGCGTCGGAAAGCTTGGCAGCCCGCTCGAGCAAACGGCTGTGGCAATAGAAAACGTCGCCGGGATAAGCCTCACGACCGGGCGGACGACGCAGAAGCAGCGACATCTGACGGTAGGCAGCTGCCTGCTTGGACAGATCGTCGTAAATCACCAGCGTGGCCTTGCCTTTGTACATGAAGTACTCGGCAATGGAAGCACCGGTGTAAGGAGCCAGGTATTGCAGCGCAGCAGGCTCAGATGCGTTGGCGGCAACAACCACCGTGTAGCTGAGGGCGCCGCGCTCACGCAGCACTTCAACAACGTTGGCCACGGAAGCGGCCTTCTGCCCCACAGCCACGTAGACGCAGATCACATCCTGATCCCCCTGGTTCAGGATCGTGTCAATCGCAATAGCGGTCTTACCGGTCTGGCGGTCACCAATGATCAGCTCACGCTGGCCGCGGCCAACGGGGATCATGGCGTCAATGGCGGTGATGCCGGTCTGCATCGGCTCGTGCACCGACTTCCGCTGAATGATGCCTGGCGCCATGGATTCGATCAGGCGCGTTTCGGTGGCGGCGATTTCACCCTTGCCGTCGATGGCACGACCCAGGGAATTCACCACACGACCCAGCATGGCGTCGCCGACTGGCACAGAAGCAATCTTGCCCGTGGCTTTGACCGTGCTGCCTTCCTGAATGTTCAGGCCTTCACCCATCAACACCGCGCCGACGTTGTCGTCTTCGAGGTTCAGAGCGATGGCCTCAGTGCCGTCCTCGAATTCGAGGAGTTCACCGGCCATGGCCTGCTGCAGGCCATAAACACGGGCGATACCATCGCCCACGGTCAGAACGGTGCCGACGTTGCTGACGGAAACCGACTTGTCGTAATCCTCAATCTGCTGTTTGAGGATGGCGCTGATCTCGTCGGGACGGATGGAAACCATGGCGTGTGATCCCAGCGGGGAATTGGAGAAAGGAGCGGTGAAAAAAGGAGTTGAGTCAGCTCGCTTTGGCGAGCGCCAGACCGAGGCGACGGACCTGGCCGGCCAGGCTGGCGTCGATCACCTGGGATCCGAGGCTGACGACGAAGCCGCCGATCAGCGATGGATCAACACTGAGGTCGATATCAACCTTTGCGGTGCCGGCCATGGCCTGCACCTTCTTGGAGAGCGCGGCTTGCTGATCCTCAGACAGGGTCTGGGCCGAGCGCACCTGGGCCAGGGTGATGCCCTGCTGTTCGCGATAAAGCTCCAGATAACGAAGCATCACCGCATCGAAGGCCAGCAGGCGCTGACGGTCGGCGAGAACCTTGAGCAGGTTGAGGAGTGAAGGGGTTACCTGCTCTCCCACCAGACTCTGTAGAACCTTCTTCTTTGCGTCAGGTTCCAACACCGGTGACACCATCGCATCGCGGAAATCAGCCGAGCTCTGCCAGACATCCAGCAGCTGCTTGCACTGATCAGCGACAGTTGCTGATTCACCACGCCCCTCAGTCACCTGAAGCAAAGCCTCGGCGTAGGGGGTGGCCAGAGAATTAAGGAGAGGCATCAGGCGTTCTCCAGATTTTGAATGGTGGAATCGATCAACTTGGCCTGAGCTTGTGCATCCAGGCGCGCCGGAAGATCGCTCAGAACCTTGTCGATGGCAGCCAGGGCTGCTTCGCGGCGGAGCGTGTCTTTGATGCGAGCAGCTTCGGCATCGGCATCAGCGACTGCGCCTTGCTTCACAGCTGCCATGGCGGCAATGGTGCGCTGCTCCCCGGAACTGCGGATGGTTGCAGCACGGGCTTCACCATCGGTCCGGATCTGATCAGCCTTCTGCTGGGCAGCGGCAAGATCGGACTTTGCCTTGGAGAAATCGTCCGACGCCTTCTGAAGGCGGGATTCGGCCTCCTGCAGCTCCTGAAGAATCGCCTGACGGCGACGATCAAGAATGCCGCCGAGGAAACCACGCAGGAACCAGACCAATACGCCAATGACGATGGCCAGGTTGACCAGATTCGTCTCGAGAGGGTTGAAATTCAGTGACATCACGCAGCCAGGAGTCGGTTGATGATGGTGGAGCTGAGTTGATCCACCTGTCCCTGAAGCTGGGTGCGGGCGGACTCACGCTCGGTTTCGATGGCGCGACGGCTCTCTTCCTTGGAGCGATTGGCTTCGGCTTCAGCCTGAGCCAGCGCTTCTCGATAGAGACGATCAACCTCTTGTTCGGCTTCGGTGATCACGGCCTGAGCGGCCTGCCGAGCACCCTTCAGCTGTTCAGCCAGATCGGCCTCGAGCTTTTCAACCTCAGCAAGCTTCTGCTTGGCATCAGCACGACTGGTGGAGATAAAGCCCTCACGCTCTTCCACGACCTTGCCGACCGGACGGAAGAAGAGAGCATTTAGAAGGAAGGTGAGGAGAACCACCTGAACCGCCATCAGCGGCAGGGTGGCATCGAGGTCAAATAGACCTCCCTCCGGAACACCTGCTTCAGCGAGCAGAAGCCAGGTCATGGAAGGGTGCGCTGGAAAGAATGAGAAAAAAGGAATTCAGGCGGGGGAAGCTTCAAGCCCCCCCGAGCGCTGATCAGCCGGCGAAGGGGTTGGCGAACAGGAGCACCAGTGCCACAACCAGGCCGTAGATGGTCAGCGATTCCATGAATGCCAGAGACAGCAGCAGGGTGCCGCGGATCTTGCCTTCGGCTTCTGGCTGACGGGCGATGCCCTCAACAGCGCCGCCGGATGCGGTGCCCTGACCGATACCAGGACCGATGGCGGCGAGACCGACTGCCAGGCCAGCAGCCACAACGGAAGCAGCGGAGGTAATGGAATCCATGTTGGGTGGGATAAGGGGAGGCGCTCGGGAGCGCTGAGCTGAAAGGAGTTGGGGATCGGTTCCCCCCGCGCAGGGACACTCCGGAAAGGAGAGGGCCCGGTTGCAATTCGGACCTGCGCGCGGATGTGTTTAGCAGATCGCCGGAAATCGGCGAAAACTTTTGAAGCGTTTAGTGGGCTTCGTGGAGACCTTCACCGATGTAAAAAGCGGTGAGAGTTGCGAAGATCAACGCCTGAATCGCACTGGTGAACAGGCCCAGAAGCATCACGGGCAGAGGAACAATCAGTGGAACCAGATACACCAGCACTCCAACCGCCAATTCATCGGCAAGGATGTTTCCGAACAAACGGAAGGAAAGGGAGAGAGGCTTGGTGAACTCCTCGATGATCTTGAACGGGAGCATGATCGGGGTCGGCTCCACATAGAGCTCGAAGAACCGCAGACCCTTCCGGCTCAAACCGGCGTAGAAGTAAGCAAGCGACACCAAAAGGGCCATGGCCACGGTGGTGTTGATGTCAGCCGTCGGAGCACCAAGTTCACCGTCAGGCAATTCGATCACCTTCCAGGGGATCAGGGCACCACCCCAGTTGCTCACGAAGATGAACAGGAACAAGGTTCCGATGAACGGAAGCCAGTCCCGGTAGTACTTCTCGCCGATGTTGTCGCGAGCGATATCACGGATGAAGTTCCAGAGGAACTCCAGCAGGTTCTGCAGACCCATCGGATCTCGCTTCATGCCGCGGGTGCCAACAAGCACAAACGCCAGCAGAATGCCGATCAGGATCCAGGAGCTCAGGAACACCTGACCATGCAGATACAGATCACCGATCTGCCAATACAAATGGTGGCCCACTTCCAGTTCAGCGAACGGGAGTGGAAAGGGCAGCAAAGCCATGGGTGCAGAGAAAAGTGCTCAGCCTCAGCGGTCGTCGAAGACGTGCTGAAGAATCAGGGCGGGCTTGTATAGAAGGAATCCCAGGAAGGCCGGCAGCAGATCGAGCTGGGGCAGCTTGGCCGAACCGACTACAAGCAAGGTCGGAACGATGAGCTGAAAACGCCCCAGTCCACGGGACTGGTCACTGAGCCGGGCCACACTGCGGGCTAGCAAACGCACGTACAGAAGTCCGGCGCAGGCACCTACAAGAACACTGGAAGCCACCGAGAGGTTCATGGTGAAAGCCACGATCGGAACCGTGACCAGAGACACCAGAACGGTGGCCAACAGCAGACGGCGCTGAAGACGGTAAAAATCCTCCAAGCGACGCCTGAAATGGCGCGCGGAATCTATCACGCGTTCTCTGCCGCTAAGCCCTTAACAGAAGCAGTTGCCGCTCCACAAGGTCGCGAATCTGATCAATCTCAGCCAAGCCACCCAGCGCAGACTCAGGCTGCTCGGACACTGCGCGCAGAAGGGCCCGATCGGCATCGCTGAGCGCGATCGGCTCCATGTTCCGCCCAAGGATGGGATCGGGTTCACCCCAGAGGCAGGGCTGGCGAATAGCCCTGGCCTGGCGAATAGCCTCATCACTCCAAACCATTGGCTCAACGGCCGCAGGCGACAGGAAAAATTCGAAATGACTGATGTCCGGATCCAGCTGTTCAACCAGCTGCCACTGATGCCGTTGTGGCAGAGCCAGCGCCCTCTGCAGCAACTCACCCTTGAGCAAACGCGCAGGATCCCAGACCTCCGGATTGGAGAATCCTGCGAAGTGCAGCCCGGCCGTATCGATGAAGGCGAACAATCGCTCGAGGTTGTAGCTGGTCTCCTGAGGATGCAAATACATATCGGCGAAATTGGCGTCCGGGGCGCAGTCCACGGCCCAGCGTTCCCGGTGGTGGCGCGCCAGACGATTGCCCTCGGGCAGGATTTCGAACAGCTCCCGACCGAGACGAAGACCGTCCGGACCGGTGCCCGCTTCCAGCAGGCTCAAAGCCCTCTGGGTGCGGTGGATCTCCCACCGACCGGCATCGGCATACAGAAATAGATGGAGCAATCCAGTAGGCGCCAGATGATTCGCCAAGGCGCGCAGGCCAGCTTCCGGTTGATCGAGGTGATGCAACACCCCAACCGAGTTGATGTAGTCAAAGGGTCCCTCTCCTGTGAGGTCCAGCAGGCTTCGTTGTTCCTGACGCAGGGACGACACCTGAGCAGCTGCTCCCGAGCGATCGCAGCGTTCGCGGGCCACTGCCAAAGCGCCATCGCTGATATCAACTCCCAGGACAGATGCTCCAGGATTGAGATGACAGAGGTAGTCCGTGCTGACGCCCGTCCCACACCCGGCATCAAGAATGCGGGGTTGCTCCAGTCCTGAAGGGATGGCGCCATGGACGGCCACCAGAACGCTGCGATGGCACCACCGCCAGTTGTATCCAGGAGGAGGGCCGTCTTGCAGTGGGTCTCCCGGGAAGGGAAAGCGGTCGTAAAAGGCGCTCACCACAGGCGTGGCGGCGTCACTGGGCCGGGGTTGGGCCATCCAGCAGTGATCGGATGCAGCCGAGCTTTTCATGGGCGGCCTGGCTGTGATCCCCACGCCGGACCAGCCTGCAAACATTTGTTCATGGGCTCGTAGAGCTCAGGACAAGCAGCCGTAACGTGAGCCGATCCGGCTTGCTTCCGTCAATGACAGTGACCGCCAGCAGCGGCAGCCCGCGCGTGTCTCCACAACTGTTTGACACCCTGCCGCTCTCGAGCGTCCGTCAAGCCGAGCAGCAGGACCGCTTCCCCGATGGCGGCGAGCTGGACAACCTCGTTACGTTTTTCCGTAGCGGTCAGGACCGCATCGAAGCGTCGCGGATCATTGCGGCCAACGCGGAACCCATCGT
>QCUM01000001.1 GCA_003210735.1 Synechococcus sp. AG-679-D13 | reverse complement strand
CCGGCACATTCTTTTCAGAGTAAAAAGGTATTCTTTTGCTCTCAAGAGGGAATAGTTTCTCCCTCTCAATTGCAAATTCACATTTAATTAGACGCTTTTTTATGGAGTCCAATGCTTTGACAAGTCGCAGAAACCTTGTTGCTGCAGTCATTGCTGGATCCATTGCCGCCTTCCTTCCTCAGCCGGCTTCAGCGGCGCTCCTTCCCCCCAATACCCGGTCGCAGCTCCTGAGCAGCCCAAACGAGGCGCCGACCCAGTTGATTCCGTACGTGATCACCCCCGAGCGGCGTGCCCTGCTCAACACCATTCGTTTTGCTGAGGGAACCTGGAAGGGTGGTTTCGATGTGGGATATCGAGTGATGTTCGGCGGCGGGCTGATGCCATCGATGGACCGCCATCCCAATCGCGTCATTTACAGCTCCCGTTACGCGAGTGCAGCTGCGGGGGCTTATCAATTCATGCCGTTCACCTGGAACATGGTGCAGCGTCACATTCCCGTTCGCGGCTTCGGGCCCGAAGCGCAGGACCAGGGCGCTCTGTTCCTTGTGCAGCGTCGCAAAGCCCTCGGCCTCACCGATGCCGGTTCGCTCACGCCGGTTCTCACCGCGATGCTGGCCCCTGAGTGGGCGTCTTTCCCAACCCTGGCGGGCCGCAGTTACTACGGTCAGCCGGTGAAGACCTACACCAAGCTGCGCACCTTCTACGACGTGAACCTCAAGGAGCTGCGTCGCCTCCGTGATCTCAAGCGTCAGGCACTGGCGCTCACTCCGCCGCCACCGCTCAACAGCTGCAGAGGTTCACGCATCGAATGTGCAACCCAACTCTGAGCTGAGCCCTAGCGAGCCCAGTTCGAAATGGTTGCTGTGATCTTTCGGGTGACGTCAACCCGTTTGGGGTCATCAGCCCAGCTTCCCAACAGGCTTCTTCGCAGCCCGGCACTGGCCGGTGTGAGGTGATCACCGGGGAGATGCAGCTCTTCGCTGGAGTCGAGAGGCCGGCTTTTCAGGTTCTGGAGCAGTTCCGGACTCTGATCAAGTTCATCGCGGCCAAAGCGAATCACCAGGTTGCGTTCCTGGATGTAGTGACGTCGGATCAGCCGCAATGTTTCCTTGGGATCAGGGCTGAACTCCGTTTCCACGCCAAGTCGAGGTGCCAGTTCTCCCAGGAGCGGAATGGAGCGGTCCGCCTGAAAATTGTTGAAACAGAGGGATACGAGGCCTCGACAGCCCCTTCCACCGTCGGGTGCCAGCAGGTGGAGCTTGCAGCCAAGACTGTGACCCACCCGAAGTGGGATTGACAGGGGGCCATCGCGTTGTTCCAGTCGCCGCCGGGCGTTACGAAAATCGCTCCAGGCGCTGCGGGCCTGGGACTGATGGTCGAATCCCGGCACGTAGGACCAGGCATGAACCACCAGCCCCGTGGCTGCCAGATCCTCCAGCAGTCGGCGATAGCTGACCTGGGGTGTGGCTGCCAGGTAGCTTCCCCCGATGAAGTCGATCTGACCCCAGGGCTTGGCCGGCTTCAGCTGCCAGATCGCACCGATCTGCCGCCATGTCGGCATGGCTCAGCCCTGCAGTTCGTTGATCACCCGTTGTGCTTCGCGCACGTGGGCTGGACCGTCCAGCAGGTTGCTGAACACGTGGCGGATCACCCCTTCCCCATCAACGACATAGGTCACTCGTCCTGGCAGCAGGCCAAGCGCCTTGGGAACACCCATGCTGCGTCGCAACGTGTTGTTCTGATCGCTCAGCAGCGGAAAGTTGAGGTTGTGGCGTGTTGCAAACCGCCGATGGCTCACCCCGTCGTCTCCGCTGATGCCCCAGATCTCGGCATTGAGCTGATCAAATGATTCGGCGTTGTCCCGAAAGCTGCATGCCTCTGCCGTGCATCCGGGGGTGTCGTCTTTGGGGTAAAAAAACAGCACGAGCCAGCGGCCCCGCACAGCAGCGGAAGATCTCATCTCACCGTTCTGATCCTCCAGATTGAAGTCCGGTAGAGAGTCACCGATGCCGATAGCCATCCAAGTGCAAGCAAGCGGTCAAACCCTAAGAACCTGGCCCTTGCAGTGGGCGTGAGAATTTGGGGTAGTCCATGGGAGACGGCATGGGGAATCAGCTTGATCTGCTTGGGAATTTCTCGGTGGCGCCTGCAGCCACTCAGCCCGTTCCTGCCCCAGAGTCGCGTGCAGATTTTGATTCAGGACCCACCTCGCTTCTGATCATTGACACCGAAACCAGCGGTCTTGATCCCGAGGTTGATTCCTGTCTTGAGGTGGGCGCCATCCTTTTTGATGTGGCCTCCCGCTCCGTACTGGCGCAGCAATCATTCCTGCTGCCGGTCGACACCAATGCTGCTGAAGCGATCAATCGCATCCCTGCTGCTGTAACCCGGCTGCCCCAGCCATGGTCTGAGGGACTGCGTTGGTTCCTGCTCCTGGTGGAAGCGGCCGATGTTCTGGTGGCTCACAACGCAGCCTTTGATCGGCAGTGGTTCGGCCGGGGAGAGCTTCCGCAGCTGGAGCGTCCCTGGCTTTGTTCGATGGAGGACATTCGCTGGCCTGCCGACCGCCAGCTGCGCTCACGGCCTTCGGTGCGTGATCTGGCTCTGTCCTATGGCGTGCCGGTCTGGGCTGCCCATCGTGCTCTGACCGATTGCGTCTACCTCGCCGAAGTCTTTGCGCGCTGTGATGATCTGGAAACTCTGTTGGTGCGTGGGTTGGAGCCCCGTCGTCTGGTGCGGGCTCGGGTCTCCTTTGAGGAGCGCCATCAAGCCAAGGAGGCCGGTTTCCGTTGGAATGATCCGATTAAGGGCGCATGGACCCGTCGAATGAGCGAACGGGAATGCGCTGAACTGACGTTCCCCGTTGTTGCGGTGGACGTCTCTCCCGATGACACAGCAGACAATCGCTCGACCTGATTCGGCGATGCTGCTCTTTTGCTTCAGCTCTCCGAAGCTACTGCGTTGTTTTGCAGTTACTCGACCCATGCGCATCAAGGTGATGCCATGGCGGTCTTCATTCATAAAAAGCACCATCTGCCGCAGACCCGTTTGCGCCACTGGCAACAGGCACGCACCTGGGCTCGCCTGATCCGTGAGGCTGAGGCCCTCTGGCATGTGGATGTGCGCGCGTTGCAACGCATGGGGGCTGAGGAGCTGTCACAGCTGCTTGAAGAGATTCCACCCGCGCAGCGTCATCGCATCAATCGCTGGCTGCACGGATATTCCGCAGCCACACGCCTTCATTCATCGAGGCGAGCCTAAAAAGATCATTTTTCGAGGCTTTTGCGGGTTGCTGCCCGATTCCTGCAGACCAAGACGTAAGAGTCCGCTAGAGAAGTGCTGGTCTTTCTTCAGCCACTCCATGACCTTCACCTCGAAGGCCCTGATCCTCTCCTCAATGGTCGCCATCGGCGTTGGGGTGGCTTCTTGTCAGTCTCAAACCAGTGACGGCAATGGGGCTAGATCAGGGGCACCCCGTCAGTTGAATGGTGCCGGAGCATCGTTTCCAGCCAAGGTGTATCAGCGCTGGTTTGCGGATCTGGCCCAGGAGGGTGGAGCTCAGGTGAACTATCAGGCCGTGGGGTCCGGTGCAGGGCGCAAGGCCTTCATCGACCAGACCGTGAACTTCGGCGCATCGGATGATCCGATGAAGCCGGACGACATGGCCATGGTCGGCCGTGGCGTTGTGCAGATCCCGATGGTGGGTGGAACGATCGCCTTCGGTTACAACAAGCCCGGCTGTGATCTCAAGCTCACCCAGGAGCAGGCAGTGGGCGTTGCGATGGGCCTCATTCAGAACTGGCAAGAGCTGGGTTGTGAAGCCGGAACGCTCACCTGGGTTCACCGTTCCGATGGCTCCGGCACCACCAAGGCCTTTACCAATTCCATGCAGGCCTTCTCCAAGACCTGGACCCTCGGAACCGGTAAGTCTGTGAAGTGGCCTGCAGGTGTGGGCGCCAAAGGCAACTCTGGTGTTGCCGGAGTGATTCAGAACCGTGTTGGAGCCATCGGCTACGTGAACCAGTCGTTCATCAAAGGCGATGTGCGTGCTGCGGCTTTGGAGAACAAATCCGGCGAATCCCTCATGCCCTCGGTTGAAGCTGGTGCCGTGGCTTTGAACGGCATTGCTCTGGATGACAACCTTGCCGGCACCGATCCCAACCCCGCTGCTGAAGGCGCCTATCCCATCGCCACCCTCACCTGGGTTCTGGCATACAAGACCGGCAACGGGGCCGACGCTGCCGTGGTGAAGGAAGCCTTCAACTACATGCTCAGCGATGCTGCTCAGAACAAAGCTCCGTCCCTGGGCTTCGTTCCATTGAAGGGTGACATCCTGGCCAAATCCAAGGCCGCTGTGAACAAGATCGGTCAGTGATCTGCATCTGAACGTTCGCAAGGGCCCGAATCGGGCCCTTGTTCTTTGCTTTCAAGCCACAAAAAAACCGGCAGTGATGCCGGTGAATGTCCCTAACGGTCGACGGACCATTGGGAGGGGTTGAACGGATCAGAAAATCGGAGCGGCGGGATTTGAACCCACGACCCCTACTACCCCAAAGTAGTGCGCTACCAAGCTGCGCCACGCCCCGTGAGAATTAAGTTATCACAGGGCATTCCGGCCCTTGAGACGACGCAGCATCCGGCTGGTGAGCTGCTCCCGATGGCAACTTGCGTACTGAACGACACGCAGCTGGCGCGCCAGCTGCCGCAACTCGCGCAGGCTCATTGCAGCGAGACGTAATTCCGGCAAGGTTCGCCAGGCGCGGGAACGCATCGGAAGAAATTCCGGTCCAGCAGCCTGGCTGATGGAGATCGTTCCGTCCGCCAGCCATTCAGGGATGAGCACCACTAATACGGCGACTAAGCCATAGAGCTCAACCAGTCCCCGCGGCAGGGGATGGAGTGAGCGCTCCTCCGGATAGCGCTTCTCTGAATCGCGTCTGTCCTGCTGATCGCTGACGGGCAAGACAACGGACCTCCTGAGCCCTCACCTTGCCATCTCCACAGATGACCGCTGCTTCGTGGTGGTCAGATTTGCAGCGATCCACTTGCTTCAGCCGGCGTGTCGCGCCAAAGCAGCTCTGGTCCACGGCTCGCTTCCGGTGTTCGCGTTGAGAACACCAGGCCCAACACGAGTAGAACGGTGATTGCGATGGCGATCAGAACCTGGCGATCACCCATCGGATACCAGCCGGAACGGGGCATTGTCGCTGCGCAGCACGCAGTGACTGATGCTCCAGTCGAAGCCGTTCCAGATTTTCTGTGGCAACCGGAAATCAGCACCGTCGAAGCCCTCAAGCACTGTCTGAGTGGGCATGGCTGAGCAGTAGGGCCGACTCCCCGGCTTGGCCAGATACTGCTGGTGATAGCCCTCCGCGAAATAGAAGGTCTGATCAGCTTGAATCTCGGTTGTGATCGGCCCATAACCGTTCTGATTCAGAGCGGTCTGGTAGGCATCCCTGCTGCTGATGGCCAGAGCCATCTGTCGTTCATTGGTGGTGTAGATGGCTGATCGATACTGGCTTCCGGTGTCGTTGCCCTGACGGTTCCCCTGGGTTGGGTCATGGCATTCCCAGAACAGTTTCAGCAGATCGCTGAAGTCCACTGCCGGTGAACTCCAGACAACCCGCACAACTTCCGTATGGCCGGTGCGGCCAGAGCAGACATCGCGATAGCTGGGATCCTGGGCATGTCCGCCTGCATAGCCAACCGCGGTCGAGACGACGCCAGGCAGTTTCCAGAAGCCTTTTTCGGCACCCCAGAAACAACCGCAGGCGAAAAGAGCTTCTTCCTGATCACTCATCAGCGGCGCTCGCAGTGGAGTGCCGAGCACAGCGTGAGACTCATCCATTGAGGAATCGGCGCCGCGTTGGGTCAACCAGGACGGAAGCATGAACGCTTGGAAGCAGGGTTGAACCTTAGGAAGCCTGATCGCCTGTCGGCACCGGCTCAAGCTGGACGTGGTTCAGCAGTGTCGTCACAAAGGCGAACAGCAGAAACGGGAGGCTGAGCACCAGAATCAAACCCACGCCCACCAAGGCGAAGAGTGGACGGCTCGAGCCCATCAAAGCCAGTCCTGCAGCCAGGCTGACAAAGATCACAACCATCCAGGCAAGAACCTGGCCGTAGATATCGCCGAACGTGAGCGTGCAGCGCATCGCCAGGGGAGAACCACTGGTCATTGGGAATCCAAGCCTTTCAACAGCTAAGCCACGATTCGGTGGTCTGTCTGCTACTGCCTGCAACTTCTTCAGCTTCAGCCCGCGATCGCATCGAGCTGCTCAGCAGCCTGTTGCCTCTCCCAGAGACGCCGATACACCCCTGGTGTGTTGATCAGATCGAGATGGTGGCCTTGTTGGACGATGCGTCCCTGCTCCATCACCAGAATCCGATCGCAGGCGGCGGCAGCTGATAACTGGTGGCTGATCATCACAATCGTCCGGTCATCGGTCGCGCGAATGGAGTCGAGAATCGCCGCAGCCGTGTTGTTGTCAACGCTGGCGAGGGCGTCATCAAGTACAAGCACCGGAGCGGAGACCAGCAGAGCTCGCCCCAGAGCCGTGCGTTGCCGTTGCCCGCCGCTGAGGGTGATTCCCCGTTCGCCAACGATCGTTGCAAATCCTTCGGGAAATCCCCTCACGTCGTCGAGCAGCCGGGCCCGTTCAGCGGCTTGTTCAACGGAGTTGGCTTCGGCCTCGGGTTCCCCGTAACGGAGATTGTCGGCCAGGGTGTTGGTGAACAGGAATCCTTCCTGGGGGACCATTGCCACATCTCCTCGAAGGCTGGGCAGCGGCAACTCGTTCACATCGACTCCATCGAGGAAGAGTTGGCCATCCGGTACCGGCACCATGCGGCCGAAGGCACGGGCGAGGGTGGTCTTGCCGCAACCCACAGCGCCCACCACGGCGACCAATTCGCCTGGTTCGATGCTGAAACTGACGCCCTTCAACGTGTCGCGGTCGGCCCCCTCGTACCGAATGCAGAGATCTCGGGCTTCGAGTCGTCCCTCGGCGCGTTGTCGTTCATCGGTTGCAGTCTTTGAGTCTCGAATCAGCGGTTGACGGCGCAGAAGCTCCTCCACCCGTTCCAGGCTCACCTGACCGGTCTGAAAGGTGTTGAGGGTGAATCCCAGCAATGCAGTGGGAAACACCAGACGTTCCACATAAAGGATGAGAGCGACGAGTCCACCGATCGTCAGACTGCCTTCACCGAGCTTGCCGCTGCCCAGGGCCAAAAGCAGCAGAAGGGAGATGGAGGAAATGCCTTCAAGCAGTGGAAACAGGGTGCTGCGCGTTCGTGCAAGGCGGATGGCGCTGTTGCGGTAGTTGCGGTTGCGTTCCGCGAAGGCGTCCTGCTCCGATGACTCCTGGCCATAGATCTTGATGGCACCGATGCCAGACAGATCTTCCTGGATCAGATCACTGAGGCCGGATAACTCCTCCTGCTGCAGCCGCTGCTGTTGCATCATGCGACCACCGAACAGGCGCACCACGCTGAGCATCACCGGGTAGAGCCCGATGGCTGCCAGGGTCAGCCAGGGATCAATCGCCAGCATGGCCGGCAGGGTCAGGCAATAGGCGAGCAGGGTGTTGGTCAGGCTCAATACCGCAAACCCGAGCAAGCGACGGATGTTCTCCACATCGCTGGTTGCCCGGCTGATCACGTCACCGCTTCCTCGGGTCTGCACCCAGGAAGGCTCCTGGCGGAGCATGTGATCGAACAGTCGCTGGCGCAGCTCCACCTCCACCTGCCGCCCTACACCGAACACCAACTGGCGGGACAAAAGGCGTACCCCTGCCATGGTGCTCGCCAACACCACAATCCAGCCGGCCTGGCGCAAGACGCTTGCGTAGGAGAAGCCGTCCTGAAGTTCGTCGATGACCCGACGGACCTCCATCGGGATCGTGACGCTGAGGATGTTGACCACCACGAGGGCAATCGCCCCCATGAGAACGGTTCTGCGATGCGGGCGCAGGTAGCGGCCGATCAGGTCCAGGCGCATCGCCGCCATGCCGGTTTTGGTCTGGGTTGTTCAACCTAGGAGTGTGGAGGTCGGAGTTGGTGACCGTCTGGCCAGGTACCGATGGATCGCGGGATAGTGAAGTCCGTTGCATTGATCTGATGTCCGCTGACGTTCCGTCTTGGCCTGCTCTGCTCGAGCAGCTGCTGCAGGGAGAGGCGCTGTCAGCGGCTCAGTCGACACAATTGATGCAGGCCTGGCTGGCTGAGGAGCTGACCCCTGTGCAGACGGGCGGTTTCCTGGCGGGTCTTCGTGCCAAGGGCATGGTGGCCGATGAGCTGGCGGCCATGGCCGGAGTGTTGCGTGAGGCCTGCCCTCTGCCCTGCGCCCGACCCGATCTTCTGATGGTGGATACGTGCGGCACCGGTGGTGATGGTGCTGACACGTTCAATATCTCCACTGCCGTTGCCTTCACCGCAGCGGCCTGTGGCGTGAAGGTGGCCAAACACGGCAACCGCAGCGCCAGCGGCAAGGTGGGGTCGGCGGATGTGCTGGAAGGTCTTGGTCTGAATCTCAAGGCTCCTCTCAAGACGGTGGTTGATGCGATCGCTTCCACCGGTGTCACCTTTTTATTTGCTCCGGCCTGGCATCCAGCCTTGGTGAACCTGGCTCCGCTGCGGCGCAGCCTCGGCGTGCGCACCGTGTTCAACCTCCTGGGGCCATTGGTCAACCCCTTGCGTCCCCAGGCTCAGGTGCTTGGTGTGGCCAGGCCCGATCTTCTGGACCCGATGGCAGGGGCCCTGCAGCAACTTGGCGTTGATCGATCGATCGTGGTCCACGGTGCTGGAGGCCTGGATGAAGCGTCCTTGGCCGGTGAGAACGACCTGCGCCTGATTGAAGGGGGGCAGATCATGGGGCGTTCTTTGAAGCCGGAGGATGTTGGACTCAGCAGTGCATCACTGGAAAGTCTGCGCGGAGGGGATCTGACGGTGAATCAGACCATTCTTGAGACGGTGCTGCGAGGCCGGGGGAGCGTGGCTCAGCGCGACGCTGTCGCCCTCAACACCGCATTGGTTCTCTGGTCCTCCGGACTTGAAACCGACCTTCGCCAAGCAGCCGGTCAGGCGGTTGCTGCCTTGGATGCCGGTCTGCCATGGCAGAACCTTGTTGCTCTGCGTGAGGCCCTGTCCGGTGGAGATGGACAATGAAGATCTGAACAAAATCGGATCACTTCACTGATGCCTCCGTCCAAAGCCGATCCGGCACATCTCGTCCTCGAGGATGGAACGGTTTTGACGGGCCATTCCTTTGGCAGCAGGGGAACCGTGCTTGGTGAAGTGGTGTTCAACACCGGCATGACCGGGTATCAGGAGGTGCTGACCGATCCTTCCTACGCCGGGCAACTGGTTAGTTTCACGTATCCCGAACTGGGCAACACCGGCGCTAATCCCGATGATCAGGAAGCGGATGTTCCCCACGCCCGTGGCGTGATTGCCCGACAGCTGTCCCCTCGCCCCAGCAGTTGGCGCTGCAGTGAGCCTCTCGACGTCTGGATGCAGCGGCAGGGGATTGTGGGTATCTGTGGTGTCGATACCCGAGCTCTCGTGCGTCACCTTCGCGAAGGAGGGGCCATGAATGGGGTGATCAGCAGCGATGGTCGCTCCCCGATGGACCTGCTCGCCGAGGTGCGAAGCGCCCCCAGCATGGAGGGACTGAATCTCGCGGATCAGGTCACCACTCCAAAGCCTTACCGCTGGACATCGGCCTGTTCAGTTGGTTTCGATCAGCGCATCCAATCCAGCCCCGCCAAGTCGTTCCACGTTGTGGCTGTTGACTTCGGCATCAAGCGGGCCATTCTCGATCGGCTTGTTGCCCATGGTTGCGACGTCACCGTGGTTCCCGCCCATGCCGATCTCGATCAGGTGATGTCCCATCAGCCTGATGGGGTGTTTCTCTCCAATGGGCCCGGAGACCCAGCGGCAGTGAGCAGCGGCATTGCCCTGGCTCGACAACTTCTGCAGCAGGCCGAGCTTCCGCTGTTCGGCATCTGTCTGGGCCATCAGATCCTCGGTTTGGCCCTTGGGGGACGAACCTTCAAGCTTGTCTATGGCCATCGGGGCCTCAATCACCCCTGTGGAACCAGCGGCCAGGTGGAGATCACAAGCCAGAACCATGGCTTTGCGCTGGATGCTGATTCACTGGTGGCGGAATCGGTTGAAGTCACCCATCTCAACCTAAACGACCGCACTGTGGCGGCCTTCCAGCATCGCCAACAGCCGGTTTTCGGCGTTCAATACCATCCCGAAGCCAGTCCGGGCCCCCATGATGCGGACCATCATTTCGCCCGTTTCGTTGCGTTGATGGCGGATCGTCGACGCTGAGGTGGTTGACCATGGTCGGGATCACTACACTTCGGCGCGATGACGTCTGGGGGACTGGTCCCATCAGTGAACTGCAAAGACTGACGGTTTCTCTCCGTGGAGGCTTCAAGCAGACAAGATCTTGCCTGGTGTTTTATTTCACCGGTCAGCTCGACGCCTACTCCGAGAAGCAATTCATCGAGTACGTCGCTGACGTGTTGAAAACCAGCACATCGCCTGCGGTGCTGGATCTGAGCAAAATTGATTTTCTTGATTCATCAGGGCTTGGTGCGCTGGTGCAACTCGCCAAGCAGTGCACCGATCAAAAACGGTCCTTCAATCTCGTGGGCAATTCGCGGGTTGCGCAGACGATCAAGCTCGTTCGTCTGGAGGACTTTCTGCACCTCGCTCCAGATCTGTCGACCGCCATCGATCAGTTGGCGGCTTGAGCGACTGGATCCGGTGTCAGGCTTCGATGCCTGATGCAGAAGCTCTGGGCCCGCTGCAACTCGCCTGGATTGGCGATGCGGTGTGGGAATTGCATCAAAGGCTCAGGCATGGCCTGAAACCGGGCCGATCAGATGCCCTCCATAAAGCGGTTGTCGCTGATGTACGTGCAGATGCCCAATCCGCTGCACTGGCCTGGCTGGAAAATCAGAAGCTCCTCAACGATGACGAGCTGGACTGGGTGCGTCGCGGTCGCAACAGCGCCGGTCGAGGCCCGCGTCGTGCCGAGGCTGCGATTTATGGCAGGGCCACGGGGTTTGAGACAATGGTTGGCTGGCTGTTTCTGAACAACCCAGACCGGCTTGCAGAGCTCCTGGATCATCTGGAGCGTGCCGGAACCAATCCTGAATGACTCCCACGCCATGAGCCCTCGCTTTGAACGCCGTCCAGGCGGCCCTTACCGCGATGGCGGCAACGCTGGTCGTGGGAATGGGGGGTGGAATAGCCCCGGTCGCGACCGGGATCGCGACGGTGAAAGGCGAGACGGTGAAAGGCGTGGGGGTGACAGGCGCGGGATTGAAAGGCGGGGGGTTGAAAGGCGCGATGGAGATGCTCGAGGCAATGATCGGCGCGACGGCGACAACCGATATCGCGGCCGCCCTCCGGGCCGTCCTTCCGATCGTCCTTCCGCACGACCTTCGGGGCGTTTTTCGGAGGGTCGCGGATCCGATGAGCGCTCGCCCGGGGGGTGGGGAGCTTCCTCCCGTGGCGGTGGAAGCCGTTCAGGTGCTGAGCGTTCCGGAACTGCTCGTTCTGGACCCGGTCGGAGCGGGGCTGGTCGCACGAATCGCAGCTGGAATGGAGAGCGACGCTCCGATGGCGGCAATCGTCGACCGGAATCAACTCGCTACGCGGCCGGCCGACGGGATGGTGACAGCCGACCCAGCCAGGGTCGTTTCCGCGAGCGCACGGATCGCTTCAAGGACCGGGAGCGCGGGCAGGAGCGTTTTCCCGACCGGCGTCAATCCGGTGATGAGCGTTCACCGGCTCGGGCCCGTTACGGAGCTTCGTCAGGACGTCAGGAGCGCTTCGATCGTTCTGCTCCAGCGCTGCAACCCGAGGCCGCGGCTGCGACGCCGCCAGCAGATGATCTGATCTGGGGACGTCACGCCTCCCTGGCAGCACTGGAGTCGGGGCGGCCGATTCATCGGATCTGGTGCACTCCCGAGATGCGTAGTGCTGCAAAATTTCTGCAGCGTCTGCGCGATGCCAAGGCATCGGGCGTGCTGGTGGAAGAGGTGACTTGGGCCCGGCTTGGCCAGATCACCGGTGGTTCAGTGCATCAGGGGATCGCGTTGCAGACAGCGGCTGCTGAAACTCTCGACCTCGCCACCCTGATCGATGGATGTTCCGATCTCGGGGAACCTGCATTGCTTCTTGCGCTCGACGGGGTCACGGATCCCCATAATCTCGGGGCCATTGTGCGTTCCGCCGAGGCGATGGGCGCCCATGGCGTTGTTCTGCCGCAACGGCGTAGTGCAGGACTCACCGGCTCAGCCGCCAAGGTGGCTGCAGGCGCGCTGGAGCACATGCCCGTTGCCCGTGTCGTCAACCTCAACCGTTCCCTTGAGAAGTTGAAGGATTCCGGCTATCGGGTGATCGGACTTGCTGCCGAGGGGGATGTCACCCTCACCGACGTTGATCTGGACGGACCCCTTGTTCTGGTGACTGGATCGGAGGATCAGGGTCTCTCCCTGCTCACCCGACGTCACTGCGATCAACTGGTGCGTATCCCGCTCCGCGGGATTACACCCAGCCTTAATGCGTCGGTTGCCACTGCGCTGTGCGTTTATGAAGTGGCGCGCCGCAACTGGATGAAGGACATCCACGGCCAGGCCCCCTCACCGCCGATTGTCCGTCCTCGCACGGCTCCTGACGAGGAACCTGAATCAACACCCCTTGATTCGGCGTCTGAGGTCGAGTCGGAGGCAACCCAGGAAACCGCTGTGCAGGAGTCCGATCCGATTGAGATCAATCTCTCGGCTTCGGCATCGGCTGAGGCTGCGGAGATCCTCTTTGATGAGAGCATTCAGCTGTCCAACTAAGTTCGCCTCAGGGATCACGTTTTTTTCTCTGGATCGCAGCAAAATGAAAACCACCCTGTCTTTTCAATGATGAGCCCACTGATCCGGCCGCTGCGAAGCCTGGCCAACGGTCTCGGTGTGGCCTGGTGGGCCCGCGTTGAAACCTCTGGTCCTGATGTGACCTATTGGTTTGGGCCGTTCGTGACCCGCCGTGGGCTTGAAAAGGACCTCCCCGTTTTCCTTGAGGATGTGAGTTCAGAGGATCCGCAGTCGATGAGCCATACCGTGCTGCGCACGCGGCGCTCCGAGCCGCTGACGATTGCAGCCGAGGGCTGAGCTCTCAGCTGATAGCGTCGCTCCTGCAACAGATCGCAGGTTCATGACGATCAGCGCGTGGCGTCAGCGGCTTCAGAGCGGTGAGGTCTCTTCCCGGGAGCTGGTCGATCAGCACCTGAAAAGAATTGAGGTGTCGGAGTCGAGCCTCAATGTGTATGTGGAGGTCACTGCAGATCGAGCTCGCGAGGAAGCGAGCCGCATTGACGAGGCCCGTGCTGCCGGTGATTCGCTCGGTTCACTGGCCGGAATCCCACTGGCCATCAAGGACAACCTCTGCACCCAGGGCGTCCGCACGACTTGCGCCAGCCGCATGCTCGAACGGTTCGTCCCGCCCTATGAATCCACCGTCACCGAACGCCTCTGGACATCCGGTGGCGTTCTCATGGGCAAGACCAACCTGGATGAGTTCGCGATGGGAGGTTCCACCGAAACCTCGGCGTTCGGTCCAACCCTCAACCCCTGGAACACATCCCATGTGCCGGGTGGGAGCTCCGGCGGAAGTGCAGCGGCTGTGGCTTCCGGCAGCTGCCTTGCCTCCCTTGGTTCGGACACCGGCGGTTCCATTCGACAACCGGCGTCCTTTTGTGGAGTGGTTGGTCTTAAACCGACCTATGGACGTGTAAGCCGATGGGGCCTGGTGGCTTTCGCCAGTTCCCTGGATCAGGTGGGACCCTTCGCCACATGCGTGGCCGATGCCGCCGAATTGCTTCAGGTGATCGCAGGACCGGATCCGCGGGATTCCACCTGCTTAAAAGCGGATGTTCCCGATTACACCGCGGCTCTTGATCAACCGATCAAGGGGTTGAAGGTCGGCATGATTCGCGAATGTTTTGAAGCGGAAGGTCTCGATGCTGAGGTGAAGGCTTCGGTCCAGGCGTCCGCAGCCCAGCTGGAGGCACTCGGTGCGGAACTGGTGGAGGTGAGTTGTCCCCGTTTCAACGACGGAATCGCCACCTACTACGTGATTGCTCCGTCGGAAGCCTCTGCCAATCTGGCCCGCTACGACGGCGTGAAATACGGTTTCCGTGCCGACAACGCCGAGAGTCTTGCGGCGATGACGTCGTGCAGCCGCGCCGAAGGATTCGGGGCTGAGGTTCAGCGAAGGATTCTGATCGGCACCTACGCCCTATCGGCCGGGTATGTCGATGCCTATTACAAGAAAGCTCAGCAGGTGCGCACTCTGATTCGTCGCGATTTCGATGCGGCGTTTCAGCAGGTTGATCTCTTGCTGACCCCTACGGCTCCTTCCACGGCGTTCAGAACCGGCGCTCATGCGGATGATCCTCTGTCGATGTATCTGGCTGATCTGCTCACCATTCCAGTGAACCTTGCCGGACTGCCCGCGATTAGTGTTCCCTGCGGCTTCAGTCAGTCGGGACTGCCCATTGGCGTTCAGTTGATTGGCAATGTGCTGCAGGAAGCAAGATTGCTGCAGGTGGCCCACCAGTACGAACAGGCAGCCGATGTGTTTGCGGCGCGTCCCGAGGCTGCCCTGGTTCCTTGAGCACCACATCTGGTGTTGATTGCTCGCAGCGAACGCTTGATCTTGCGTAGGGACCTAGGCTGGGGGTATGGCATTCGTCCCTCTCCACAACCACAGTGACTACAGCCTCCTGGATGGGGCGTCCCAGTTGCCGGCGATGGTTGAGCGAGCCCAAGAGCTTGGGATGCCTGCCATCGCTCTCACCGATCACGGGGTCATGTATGGCGCCGTTGAGCTGCTCAAGTTGTGCAAAGGAACTGATCTCAAGCCGATTATCGGCAATGAGATGTATGTGATCAACGGTTCGATTGACGATCCCCAACCGAAGAAAGAGAAGCGATATCACCTCGTCGTTCTGGCGAAAAATGAGATCGGTTATCGAAATCTGGTCAAGCTCACCAGCATCAGTCACCTGCGCGGGATGCGTGGCCGCGGCATCTTTTCCCGGGCCTGTATCGACAAGCATCTTCTGAAGCAATACAGCGAGGGATTGATCGTCGCCACAGCCTGTTTGGGTGGAGAGATCCCTCAGGCCATTCTCCGGGGACGTCCCGAGGTCGCACGCGACGTGGCCTCCTGGTACCAGAACGTTTTCGGTGATGATTTCTATCTGGAGATTCAGGACCACGGTTCGCCCGAGGATCGGATCGTCAACGTGGAGATCGTCAAGATCGCCGCAGAGCTCGGCATCGAGTTAGTCGCGACCAATGACGCCCATTACCTGAGCAAACAGGATGTTGAAGCTCATGATGCTCTGCTGTGTGTTCTGACCGGCAAGCTGATCTCTGACGAGAAGAGGCTGAGATACACGGGTACGGAATACATCAAGACGGAAGAGGAGATGGGCCGTCTCTTCGCCGATCACCTTGAACCGGATGTCGTTCAGAAGGCAATCACCAACACGGTGAAAGTGGCCGAAAAAGTTGAGACCTACGACATCCTGGGCCGCTATCAGATGCCTCGGTTCCCGATTCCCGATGGCCACACGCCGGTCACCTATCTCCGCGAGGTCACCGAGAGCGGTCTGCGCGACCGGCTTGAGCTTCAGCCTGATGACGCTCTCCCTGTTGATTACTCCGAGCGCATGGCCCATGAGCTCAAGATCATGGAGCAGATGGGTTTTCCCACTTACTTCCTGGTGGTTTGGGATTACATCCGCTTTGCACGCGAAAAGAATATCCCTGTCGGTCCCGGGCGTGGTTCTGCCGCTGGCTCACTCGTGGCCTATTGCCTTGGAATTACAAATATCGACCCGGTGAGCAATGGCTTGTTGTTCGAACGCTTTCTCAATCCGGAACGCAAATCGATGCCAGATATCGACACCGACTTCTGCATCGAACGTCGCGGTGAGGTGATCGACTACGTCACCCAGCGTTATGGCGAGGACAAGGTGGCGCAGATCATCACCTTCAACCGCATGACCTCCAAGGCTGTATTGAAGGATGTCGCCCGTGTGCTTGATATTCCCTACGGCGATGCGGATCGGCTCGCCAAGTTGATTCCTGTTGTTCGGGGGAAGCCTGCCAAGCTCAAGGCGATGATCGGCGATGAGTCTCCGAATCCCGAATTCCGCGAGAAGTACAAGGCTGATCCGGATGTGAAGCGTTGGGTGGATATGGCGATGCGGATCGAAGGAACCAACAAGACCTTCGGTGTGCACGCAGCAGGGGTTGTGATTGCAGCTGACCCTCTGGATGAACTTGTGCCGTTGCAGCGCAACAACGATGGTCAGGTCATCACGCAGTACTTCATGGAAGATGTTGAATCCATGGGATTGCTGAAGATGGATTTCCTGGGGTTGAAGAACCTCACGATGATTGAGAAAACTCTTGAACTGGTTGAAGTCAGTAGTGGCACCCGTGTCAATCCCGACAGGCTTCCACCGGAAGATGAAGAGACGTTTGCCCTTCTGGCCCGTGGTGATCTGGAGGGAATCTTCCAGCTGGAGTCCAGCGGAATGCGTCAGATCGTGCGTGATCTGAAGCCATCATCTCTGGAAGATATTTCCTCCATCCTTGCCCTCTATCGGCCGGGCCCCCTTGATGCCGGACTGATCCCGAAATTCATCAACCGCAAGCATGGTCGTGAAGCGATTGATTTCGCTCACGCAATCCTTGAACCGATCCTGAGTGAGACCTACGGGATCATGGTTTATCAGGAACAGATCATGAGGATCGCTCAGGATCTAGCGGGATATTCGCTGGGTCAAGCCGATCTTCTCCGTCGTGCGATGGGTAAAAAGAAGGTGTCGGAGATGCAGAAACACCGAGGCATTTTTGTGAAAGGCGCTGCTGAGCGGGGTGTGGATGACAAGGTCGCCGACGAATTGTTTGATCAGATGGTTCTTTTCGCCGAGTACTGCTTCAACAAGAGCCATTCAACGGCCTATGGCGCAGTGACGTATCAAACCGCTTATCTAAAAGCTCACTATCCCGTGGCCTACATGGCTGCTCTGCTCACGGTGAATGCAGGTGCTGCAGACAAGGTGCAGCGCTATATCTCCAACTGCAATGCGATGGGTATCGAGGTGATGCCGCCGGATGTGAATGCCTCTCTCACGGATTTCACCCCAAATGGCGATCGCATTCTTTTTGGTCTTTCGGCTGTCCGCAATCTCGGCGATGGTGCGATCCGTCAGTTGATTGCTGAGCGTCAGTCGGATGGTGCGTTCCGTTCCCTGGCTGATATCTGTGATCGGATTCCATCGTCAGTTTTGAATCGGCGAGGCCTTGAATCATTGATTCACTCCGGTGCTCTCGATGCTCTCGATCCTGAGGCCAATCGCGCCCAGCTGATTGCAGATCTTGAGCTTCTGCTCGACTGGGCTTCGTCTCGAGCCAAAGACAGAGACAGTGGTCAGGGCAACCTGTTTGATCTGATGGCGGCCCCAGCTGATGATGATGGTCCTGCCGATCTGAGTTTGGCCCCCAAAGCGGCACCCGTCAGGGATTATCCACCGACCGAAAAGCTTCGCCTTGAAAAAGAACTGGTTGGCTTCTATCTCTCCGATCATCCGTTGAAACAGTTGACGCCATCGTCACGGCTCCTGGCTCCAATCGGTCTCGGATCCCTTGAAGAACAGCCTGACAAAACCAAAGTCAGCGCCATCACGATGATCACGGAACTGCGTCAGGTGACAACCAGAAAGGGCGATCGTATGGCGATTCTCCAGTTGGAGGATTTAACAGGAAGCTGTGAAGCGGTGGTGTTTCCCAAGAGCTACGCGCGCCTTGCGGATCACCTCATGGCCGAAGCGCGTTTGTTGGTCTGGGCCGGCGTGGATCGTCGAGATGAGCGCGTTCAATTGATCATCGATGATTGTCGCGCCATCGACGAGCTCAACCTGCTTTTGGTGGAACTTCCCTCGGCACAGGCCAGTGACATCGCCGTTCAGCACAAGCTTCGCGAATGCCTCAATCTGCATCGCCCAGAGAGAGACGAGCTCGGAGTGAAGGTTCCGGTGATCGCTGAAGTGAGCGATGGCGCTTCGATTCGATACGTGCGCCTGGGGCCTCAGTTCTGTGTTCGCAATGCGGAAGCTGCCGTTGATTCCCTTCTGAAGCAGGATTTCAAAGCACGCCGAAGCGAAAACATGGTGTTGAGCTGATCAGGAGGCCCGGTTAACCGGTTCACCACTGATTAATCCGATGGTTCCTTTGTTTTGGCGGCACGGATCGTCTCTTTCATTCTCTGAAGATTTGGTCTGAGATTTTCAAATCCCAGAACACTGCCAGGATCCGGATCCCAACTGGAACTGAGAACACCAAAACTCAGGCCCACCAGCCCTAAGAGGAAGAACCCTCCTGAGGTTGCCAGGGTTAATCCAGGTGCAATATCGGCAATCCCTCGGGTGATCAACAGATAACTGCCAACAAAGACCCCCATGCCTGCAACGGTGGGCAGACCAGTGAAAACGGCGACTCTCCGGGCCATTCGGTCGGCCACGTAGCGCGGAATCGCCTCCTGCTTCACTGAGGTGGAGACTGTTTTGGAGTCTTTGTTGCCCGAACCCTGCTTCGACCCTTTGGGTTCAAAGGGGAGAGAACTGCGTTTGTCGGGCATGGTTTGTCGCTGATATCAGCCGCGGATGCCCAGTTTGGCGATCGTATCAACGTAGCGTTGCTCGTTTTTGCTGCGCATGTAGCCCAGCAGACGCTTGCGACGGCCAATCATCTTCAACAATCCTTGACGGGAAGAGAAGTCGTGAATGTTGTTCTGGAGGTGGCTGCTGAGACGGTTGATCCGCTCACTCAGCATGGCGACCTGAACCTCAGCAGACCCGGTGTCGGTGCCGTGGGTCTGATGGGTGTTGATCAGCTGTTGCTTTTCGGTGGTATCTAACGACATGCGCGGGGGGAGGCCCTGTTGTTGCAAAGGACCACACTACTCCTTCAGGGACCATCCTCCGACATCGCCCGTATGCTCTCGCGCAGCCAGGTTTCCTCATCGTCATCGGGCGATGCTGTTCCCCGTGCGCGAATGAGCTTGATGGCCCTGTTGATCTCAGCGGCTTCATAGCCCAGGGCCTCAAGCGTGCTGATTAATTGCGGCTGTGTCCCTGAGATTTCAGTCAGGCTCTCAGTGAGATCAGCTGAGGTTTTGAGTAGTTTTGAACGCAGTTCAAGGCTGAGGCGTTCGGCAGTTCGTTTACCCACACCGGGAGCGCGGCAAAGAGTCTTGAGATCGGATTGCACCAACGCTGAAACAAGCTCGTTGAAGCCACATGCACTCAGAAGTCCGATTCCGGCTTGTGGTCCTACACCGCTGACGCTGATTAATTCGCGAAAGAGATCTCGTTCTGAAATCAAGCCGAATCCAAACAATTGCAAGTTGTCAGCGCTGATGGACTGATGAATCCAGAGCTCCAACTCCTGGCCCGTCTCAAGTTGTTGCCAGTCGCGCTCAGTTAGCTGAATCTCATAGCCCACTCCTGCACAAGCAAGGAGAATTTGATTGCGATTCCCCCGTTGAAGTCTGTGCCGAATGTCTCCCTTCAGCCAACCGATCATCGAAATTCGCCCGTTGAATAATCGTAGTCGAAACAGTGCGCTTGATCATCGGCAACAAAGGTTTTCATTGACTTGACGACTAATCCTCGTCACCTAACCTAAAAGGGTTGTCTTCTCTTGATGGATTTAACGCCTGAAAAGCTAAGGCTGATCCCAATGGTTGCATTGATTATTATTGGGTGTTTTGGCCTGTTGAATTCGAAGACAATGCTGCGCTCATTGTTATCATTGGATGTTATCGACACTGCTACGATTAGTATTTTTGTTCTGATCGCTGCTTCGGCTGGTTCTCAGACGCCAATTGTGACGGCCAGTCGATATAGCTCCTACTCCGATCCATATCCGCAGGCCATCATTTTAACGGCCATTGTGATTGGTTTTGCAACGCAAGCTTTGCTTTGTGCGATCGCTCTCCGCCTGGGTCGCAGGTCTCCCATGTTGCGTTATCGAGACCTAGAGAAATGATTGATTATCAGATACTTTTCCCCTTTCTAATCTTTCTTCCAGCTTTGCTGGGATTTGTTGGTTGTGTGATACCTAAAATCACTTTCCCGTTTAGTGTTTTGATGTTACTGGGCTACGCTTTAGGTAGTTTTAGTTACATTGGAAGTAATACTTCATACCTGTATACACTCGTTGGTGAAGGTGGTATTCAATTTTCTGTCGATTCCTATAGTTTTCCGCTTATTTTTGGAAGTTGTATAACCTTGTTGATTGTTTTCGGATTATTTTTTAAAAAATTCACGCATTATTATTACCAGATTTGTTTGGTATTGCTTAGCGCATTGCTTATATCTTTCACGACTGTTGACTTGGTGAGTATGTTCATATCCCTTGAACTACTCGGTTTTTCAGCCTTTTTGCTGATAGCTGACCGTAATGACAGAAAGTCTCTATTCAACGCTTTTCAGTATCTTATCGGCGGTGGCTTAGCCATGCTGATTTATTTGATTGGTGTCGTACAAGCTTTTACTTTTACAGGCAGCTTTCTATTGGAGGATTTAGTTAAAGCTCCAGAAACAGCACTTTGTCTCATCGTAGCGGGTCTGTTAACGAAGTCTGGTGTATTTCTTTGTGGCATGTGGGTTCCGAATATCTATTCCCACGCCAACTCTCAATCTTCAGCTGTTTTGGCAGGCTGTGTTACTTGTGCCGGTATCGCACCTATTGCACGAATGAGTCAGATCTTGAATCCGATCAGTGACTCGATGATCGTTATTGGTGTTATTAGTGCTGTTATTGCTGCAATTTACGCTGTTTTTGAACGTGATAGTGGTCGAGCTCTGGGATGGAGTTCAGTATCACAGCTTGGTATTGCAATTCTATCTCCAACTTATGCATGTAGCTATGCAATGCAACATGGTATTTGCAAAGCACTCTTGTTCTCAACTCTGTATTCAAGCACAGTTGATGGAAGTTCTGATTCCGCAAATATAAATATAAAAAACGACATAAATTCAAAACTCTCAGTAACCAATGAATTTTTAAGAGTGGTGGTGTTTATCATTGCAAGTCTATCAATTATGGGGTTTCCATTCCTTGCAGGCTTCATTACAAAAAACTGGATTAAATATGACATTCCTTACGAGGCTAAAATTATTTATACAACGGCTGCATTGCTCACTTCTACTGTTTACGCACGCTTGATTTTTGATCGCATTAAAAACTTTATTCGTCAGCCATATGCTCGCTCAATAATGACTTTAAGCCGTGCCTCTAAAAATATCTCAGATCTTTTTTCTTCATCCCAAAACTATATATTGTTATTTTCAATCATCAGTTTGATCGTTGCTTCAACTGCCGCCCCAGCCCTTTTTACTTTCTCTGCAGTCCAGTCGGCCATTGTTTCCGCAATTCTTGGAGGAATTCTCTTTGTTTCTGTTGTTGGGATTCAGGCCGATGAGTTTGTTAAACCAGTTACACGCACATTAGATCTAGTGGGTGCACCCTTTTTAGTTGCAGCCTTACTACTTGCCAACCTTATTTACCTCAAGATTTAATGGCAAACTTTACCAGGCTTATACTTGTTTTACTTTTCCGTATCACTTGCTGGTGTTTGGTCACTTCCAGTGTTGAAACGACAAATTTATTGATTGGTTTAATTGTTTGCTTACTCATTCCTTTTGGAGACTTCCGAAGGCTAAAGATGCATGCTCTTATTCCTGAAATTCTCCTGATACTTCGCCTTCCATACGATATGATTAAAGAATGTTTTGAATTGATGTTAATAAGTGATCCGATTGATAAGTTCACAGAAGAAAGAGTAAATATTAGAGCAACAAGTGGTTCTAAATTTGCCGAATTTTTTGATCTTTTTAGAATAACATTTACCCCAATGTCTTTGGTTACCCGTCGTGAAAATTCAGATGTTTGGAGAGTTCATCTCGTTGCCTCAGCTTCAGAAATGGAAGCTAAAGTCAAATCTAAGGAGAGCGAAAAATGATTAATACAGCTCTTGGTCGACTCGAGTCTTATCAATATGTAGTTATTTATGTCATGCTGTTAATTAGTCTGGTTCCTGTATTTGCAGTTTCTAGAACTAATTCTACTACGGAAAGAATCGCATATGCTTCCAGCTTTGGCAATAAACTAGCATTTATGATAATAGTATTTGGAATATTTAGGGGTGATTGGATGATTGGTTGTATTGGCGCTTTTATTTTAATTGTTGGTGATGCTGGGATGCTTATTCTTTCCCTCCTTGAGATGAGGATCTGAATGATGACAATTACCATTATTTCTTACGCAATCCTATCTCTTGGTCTTTATTTTTGGATTTGGGGTACACTTCCAATCCTTAATAAAGAGCATTCTATCTTTTATAAGTTGCACACCCTCACAGTTGCAGATAGTGTCGGTTCACTATTGATCGTGGTCGCATTATTTCTTCGGGCACCTCAATATTGGCCTTTACTACTTGTCACGGCAATTTCCCTGTCTTTATGGAACACTATTTTCAGCTATATCCTTGGCAACATTTCTGATAGGCCATCATGAGTGAGTCATTTACCAGCACGGCGCTCATCTTCCCTTTTGAGCTTTTGCTTCCCGTCTTAGGGATTCTTCTAATACGATCTTCTTCACCAATTAATAGTTTAATTTATCGTTCCTTTTTAGGTAGTATTGCAGCCCTGATTTTTGCTCTTGTTGGGGCTCCAGATGTTGCCCTAACTGAGGTTATGGTAGGTACATTGCTTTCATCACTGCTTTATATTGTAACCATACGATCATGTTATTCTGTAATTGTCATCATGGACAGAAAAACCACTCTTTCTTCCGGAAATAAGGACTATTTAAAGTCTATTTTCGGTGAATTGCATTTAAATATTATTTACCAAGATGAAGAGTTCTCCACTGATGATGAGCAGAATTTTGAGCTCTTGTCATCTTCCAAATCTTCGGGCTCTCCACATGCACTTTTAATCGATAAAACTATGTATATTGAAGCTGAGAGCCTTTTGTTCGATATTCAAGAGATTGTTGATATTAATTTAATGACTACCGATATTACATTTACGAAGATTCCTGCTGCATCATGATTTCAATTTTTAGGCAATTACGTCGATTAGACCTATCAGCTAATTCCTTCAAGTCTCTCCTGTACTTGGTTGCAATCACATCTGTGATGCTGATGGTATTGTTTACACGAGATGATTCTCTCGCAAGAGACACTGAATCAATCGTTTCGTACCTAACTTCATATACAAACATTCCTAATGCGGTTACTTCTGTTATTTTAGTTACCAGACTTTTTGATACAATTGGTGAAGTTACTGTATTTACTATTGCAGGTTTGGGAGTAAAGATATTGCTTCATGAGGAAGATTCGGAGGAGCAATTTGTTGGTATAAATGATCCTGTAGTCTGCCTTCTTTTAGATTTTGCAGCCTTGTTAAGCTGTTTTCTTGCAATTGATCTTGCATTAAAAGGTCACCTGACTCCAGGTGGCGGATTTGCTTCTGGTGTTGCTGGAGCAACCTCGATTACTTTGCTAATGGTGACAGGACGATTGCAGAAAGTAGAGAATTTTTATTTCAAGGCAAACGCTCCAGCATTTGAAAAATTTGCAGTTGCTTGTTTTATAATTGTCGCCCTGGCTACATTTTGCTCTTTTCTCTATCCTTCTACATTTTTCTCGTCGATACCATCTTTAGTATATATTCCTGCATTGAATATTATTGCCGCCATCAAAGTCACAATAGGTTCTTGGTCGATACTCCGATTATTCGTTATTAAACGTGGTGTCCTTTGATTAATGTCATACAAGCAAACAGATCTTTGGTATTTCGGAGATTATTCGGGAAGCTTGCCTGGGAACAATTATTCACTGATTCTTAATGGAGTAATTGTTTTACTCCTTGCTCAAATTGCGTTGAGTACAGAGCCTACCTTCGACACAGTAAAAGGGCATATATTTCTTGATTCTGCACTTAATTTTATCGAAATATTCTTTATTTCTGACTATATTGGGAAGCTGGCCAATACATGGGCAGGTTATGGTTATTCATTGAAAGGGTTTGCTAACGGCTTTTTTTCTAAATATGGCTTGATAGATCTTTTAATTGTATTTGTTTTGGTAACAGAATACTTCCCAAATGATTCGTTTGTAGTCATCGGTATCTATATCTTTAAATCTGTGTTATCGATCTATTTTTCTAGCTTTCAGCGTGTACTTAAGCGTATTTATTTCATATTGACAGATTCTCCTGCATATACCTTTTTCCCTTTGGCTTTACTCTCGATCGTAACTTATTTGATGGCTTTCTTTATCTATTTGATTGAAAAAAATAATGATGTGGAACACTTCGGCTCAATTGTGAGGGCTTTTTGGTTCTCCATTGTTACAATGACAACAATCGGTTACGGTGACATAACCCCAACAACTTCTTTGGGTAAAATTCTTGCAATTACATTCGGAATTGTTGGAATAATTTGTGTTGCCTTGTTAACAGCCAATATCATTGAATCAAATACAAAGTTCAATGAGCTTAATAATTCTGCCGACATCTAAGACAAAATGCAATCCGATCCAGTAAACAAGCGCCACTCTATAAATCATGTCTTGGAAGTTGGGATGCCATATCCTATCTTTGAATCTTATATGAATTCTTACAGCCAGTACATCGACTTCATTAAGTTTGGCTGGGGCAGTGCCTTGATAGATCCTGAGTTTACTCTCAAAAAGAAGCTTTGTGATCAGCTCAATGTTCGGCCATTACTAGGAGGTACTTTTTTTGAGTATATGATTCATCATCATGATTTCGATGAATTTACTAATCATATCCTCTCTTTCGATCTTGATTGTGTTGAATTAAGTCGCGGCACGATTGATGTTGACGATCGTCTTTACTCCTCATTCATTAGAACTTTGTCTTCCGATTATTTTGTTATGAGTGAGGTTGGCCGTAAATCTTCTGATCCAGCTAAAAAATTAACACCTGCACACTGGCTTTCGCATTGTGAACTTTCTGCGGAAGCAGGGGCCTCACTGATCATCTTGGAATCGCGTGAATCAGGCCGTTCCGGCTATGTTTCAACGGGAGGAGACGTTGATGCAGTCGTCATGGACACGATCACATCTGTTATTCCTATCGAAAGTTTACTGTTTGAGGCTCCCATTAAATCAGTACAGACTTTCTTGCTGAAACGCTTTGGATCCTTTGTTAATTTGGGTAATCTTAGTTTGTCAGATTTAGTTGCTGTCCAATCCCTTCGTTTTGGATTGCGATCAGATACCTTGTTGGATATGCAACCAAAATTTTAGCTCTTCTTTTGCCTGAAATAATTAATTGCCAAGAGTTTGATCACGTCCTAAAATTAAGTTGACAATCTTTGCCCTCCTGCTCCGCATTGCCACATATGATTCGGCTTTTTTTGCGATTCCTACTATCGACTGTTTGTGCTGCAGTTCTCTTATTTCCGTTGCAGGTGAGTGCTGCTGAAAATAGCTTTATTGAAGGAATTCAACAGCGTGGCTTTTTAAAAGTAGGCTTGCCCCCCTATAACACTCCACCCGCATATTATCTTGAGCCTGGTTCTGAGGATTTACAAGGCTACGATGTTGAATTAGCAAAGGGTTTGGCTGAAAAGCTGGGTGTTGACATTCAGTTTGATCGTTCATCTACAAGCTTTAACCAACTTGTGAAACGAGTTGGTGCTGATGATTTCGATATCGCGATTGGCAAGTTGGGTCTTACATACAATCGCCTTTTCGATGCTTTTCCTATTCAATATTTAAGTTTTCGTCATGCACTTCTTGCTGACAGAAGTTTTGTCGCATCCCTAGGCGTTGATCCCGATGATTCTAAATTTGGAGATATTTTAAGGCAATCCAAGATTAGGATTGGATCGATCGAAAACTCCACTTGGGAAACTGAAAGTAGAGCTAACTTCCCCAATGCGGAGTTTGTTGGATTTAAGAATTGGTCTGCAGCCAAAAATGCTCTTATAAACTACGACGCTAAGTCTGATGGTCCAACAATTGATGCCATTTATCGGGATGCGACTGAAATCAAACCGATTGTTTATGATCAGCCTGATTTGTCGTTGAAATATGTTCCCATACTTTTTGACAATATCATTGACCGAAAATCTATATACTTGTCCGAGAAGGGTAGGATTGGACTTTATGATTTTGTTGATAATTATCTAAGGCGTGAATGGGGTGGAATAAAAAGCGACACAAACATTTTAGATGAGTTCCAATCCTTTTATCTTCCTTCTGACTCATGACATCTACAACTCAGCCTCAAAAAAGTATTTATCATCGGCTATTTTCCATTCTCCCGCTGTTGCGTAAGCCGAGAAACTTTTTCTTTTATATCCTTCCTTTCTCGATAATTTTAGGAAGAATTATTCCGGCTTCTACTGCTTCTGCATTTAACGATGCAGGAGTGGCAATGGTTCAGATCATTGCATTTCCGGCAATACCCTTGGTGCTGTCTGCCGTGATGATTTCAATCGCGAATATCTTCAGCGTATCTGAGCGAAGTCGAGAGGATCGGTTTCGCTTTTCGAGTCGATTTGTGGTTTCTTTGTCTTTTGCTCTTTTGTTTGGTGCCGTACTAGCGCTCTTGCTTTCCTTGTACCAGGCTCCTGGGGTTCTTTCTCCCGATGCAAAGTTATCAATCGGTCGTTTTATGCTGGATGTCACCGATATTCGTATCGGAGAAATTCCTATTGTTGAATCCACTGTTAACGATCTTTGGATCACAAAAATCATTCCAAGCAATATCTTTGCCGATGCTTCTTCTGGGCAAACCCTAAAAGTTATCAGTGGGTCAATTCTTGCTGGTCTTGCGATTTCTCGCCTGAACCGAGATTTAACTCAGCCACTGCTTTCCTTGCTTCGTAGCATCAACACAATTTCTGTTCAGTTACTCTATATCGTTCTTAATCTTGCTCCTCTAGTCCTTATTTGTCTTATTGCTGGAGCAGTTTCAACGATTAACGCTGAGATCGTCGTTGCTCTGCTTAATTTCACTATTTGTGTTTTCTTGACGGCTATTGCATCGCTTGGCGTCTCCAGGCTTGTTTTTCGTCGTTTTACTTCGTCTAGAGAGCGAGCTGGCCTTCATGTGAATCCTGTTGATTCAGTTTTTCTACTCAGTTTGTCGACGGGTAGCAGTATGACTGCATACCCTTTGATGTTCCAAACTCTGAAATCGATGGGTCGAGATGAATCTGAGGTGGAAGCTTCAGCTTCATTGAGCTTGTTAATTGCTCGGCTTGGTAATGTTACTTATAACGTGATAGCAATTGTATTTGCTCTTAATCTTTATGAGGTTGCACTCACGCCAATTAGGCTGGCGGAAGTTGCCGCGCTTGGAATCGTTACTGGTATTTCCGCTGCAGGATTAACAGGTGTTGCCACCGTTCCAACGATTGCAGTCGCCTTACTCTACTTTCAGGTCCCTGCTCCCCCTGTTCTTGTTCTTCTCCTGGCGATCGATCCAATCCTCACATTGCCTCGAGCAGCGACAACTGGTGTTCTTGCAATGTCGATTTCTGTAATTTCTTCAGTTAGATCTTCTCCTAAGGGTGAGTCTCATGTCTCTGAAACAAATTTAGGTTTACTTGCCCAGAGTCCTGAAGGTCCTGTTGTTGAAGGAGGCTGATGTCGTTCCCCTTTCCGTTTGCGTCCATTGGTCGCAATATTTCAAGCCTATTTCTGATCTCCCTTCTATTGATTTCTTGTTCTTGGAATTCTCAACCTCCAAGAAATATTGTCATTGAAGCTCTCCAGGCGCAGATTATCGCTACTCAGACATCTATTTCAGAGAGTCTGGGTCTAGACCCAATGACCAATATTCCAAAGGTCAGTCGTGTTCGGGTGACTCACCACGACGAAGTGCAGGTTGAAGGTGAGCGTTTTGTTCATCTCGAGGGCAGTTTTGATTGGCAGCTTCCGCAGGATTCCATTCGGGTGGATAGTGCTTTTGAGTTGTATTTGCAGCGTGGCCAGCGTGGCGATGGTTGGAGTCTGGCCAGGCCTGTCGGTGGCCAAGGTGACGATGTTCAGCACTGGTTGCTGTATCCGTTGGGTCTTCCTGTGAGTTGATCAGGATCGTCGTGCAGACAAACTGATGCATGAGGCCACTAACACCAGGAATGCGCCCAAAAAGCTGAGGGATGTAACCCCTTCTTCAAAGCAAATCCATCCCCATGTGGCTGCGAAAACGACTTGCACATAGTTCAAGGATGTGGCCCTGGCAGCAGGCAAGCAGCTGAGCCCTTTTGTCACCCAGATCTGTCCCAATTGGGTCAAGACTCCCACTCCCAACAGCCAAAACCAGTCGAGCCCTGACGGCCAAACCCCGCTCTGAACAACTGCCGGTAGTGTCAGCGGAACGGAAACCAACGGGAAGTACAGAATGATCACCAGTGGATGTTCTGTTGACGAAAGTCGCCGCACACTGACGTAGGCCAGTGCTGTGAACAGAGCACCCGCTACGCCGAGAAGTGCTGGTTTCAGCGGCAACCCCGCCAGATCTGCTCCCATCCATGGCGGTTGGATCACGCAGATCACCCCAACCCAGCCCAGCACAACGGCAAGAGCAATTCTTCGACGCAACTTTTCCCTCAGCAACAACCACGCAGCTGCTGCCGTGAACGTTGGGTAGGTGTATTGCAGCACCGTGGCCGATGCCAATGGCAGTTTCGTGATGGCTTCGAAGAAGCAGAGCAACGCGATGCTTCCACAAAGACCTCGGATCAGCAGCAGTCGTCTGTTGTTGCCCAGTGGACTGACTCCAGAGATCCGCATCGCCGCACCGGTGAGTCCGATGCTCACCAGCGACCGCACCAGGACGATTTCACTCACGGGCAGTCGGCCACCCAGCTGCTTGACGCAGACCGTCATCAGGCTGAAGGCAAGCGAGCTCAGGATCAGAGCCCTTCCCCCCTGCATCTCTGCGGTTTGCCACCAGGGCTGGCTCTGATCACTCATGTTTTGTTTTCTGCTCCGGGTTGTTTGACGGCATCCTGCGACTTCCCAGAATGGAACCATGGTCACCGCCCGGCTCCATCCCCGAACGATCGACGCCGTCAAGGAACGGGCGGACATTGTTGATGTGGTTGGTGAGCACGTCGTGCTCAAGAAAAAGGGCCGTGAATTTGTGGGCATCTGTCCGTTTCACGACGACAGCAAGCCCTCGATGACGGTCTCCCCCGCCAAGCAGTTCTATTACTGCTTCTCCTGTGGTGCTGGCGGAAATTCCATCAAGTTCCTGATGGAGTTTCAGAGGCAGAGCTTCAGTGATGTGGTTCTCGATCTGGCACGGCGTTATCAGGTACCGGTTGAGACCGTTGATGGCCCTCAGCAGGAGCGTCTGCGGCAGCAGCTTTCCCGACGGGAGAAGCTACAGCGCGTTCTGGCTCTCGCTTCTGGCTGGTTTCGCACCCAGTTGCTCAGTCCTGCCGGTCAGCAGGCTCAGGTTTATCTGAGTGAAACCCGTGGCCTGAGCATGGCCACTCAGGAGACGTTCGAGCTCGGTTATGCCCCGGACCAGTGGGATGGTCTGCTCAAACATCTTCAGCAGGTTGAAGGGTGTTCGCCCGAGCTGTTGGAAGCTGCCGGGCTTGTGGTTCCTCGTAAGGGAGGCAACGGTTTTTACGACCGATTCCGCCATCGGGTGATCGTGCCGATTCACGATCGCCAGGGTCGTGTGATCGGCTTCGGTGGTCGCAGCCTCGATGGCAGCGAACCGAAATACCTCAACTCTCCTGAAACGGAGCTGTTCGAGAAGGGCAAGCATCTTTTCGGACTCGACAAGGCCACCAATGCCATTCGCAAGGACGACCGCGCCGTTGTTGTTGAAGGCTATTTCGATGTGATTGCGTTGCATGCCTCTGGCATCACCAATGCTGTGGCCTCTCTGGGGACCGCCCTCAGCAGTCAGCAGATCACCCAGCTTTGTCGCGTCAGCGATGGCAAGCGGATTGTTCTCAATTTCGACGCCGATGGAGCAGGTGTTCGCGCTGCCAACCGTGCCATCGGTGAGGTGGAGCAGCTGGCTTTGCAGGGCCAACTTGAGCTGCGGGTTCTCCATCTCCCCTCCGGCAAGGATCCGGATGAGTTCCTCAAGGATCATGGTGCTGGCGACTACCGGGCACTTCTCGATCAGGCTCCGCTCTGGCTTGATTGGCAGATCGAGCAGGCTCTTGCGGAGCGTGATCTCTCCAGGGCTGATCAGTTCCAGCAGGCGGTCGCGGCGCTGGTCGATCTGCTTGGCAAACTGCCGCAGTCCGCTGTTCGCACCCACTACCTGCAACGGGTGGCTGAACGGCTCAGCGGTGGGCAGGGCCGTCTGGCGCTGCAGCTCGAGGAGGATTTACGGCAGCAGGTCAAGGGCCAGCGGTGGCATGGACGTTCCAGCCGCCATGAGCAACCTGGAGACACCAGTCAGCGCGAACGATGTGAAGCCGATCTCCTTCGGCTCTATCTCCATTGCCCCCGTCACCGTCCCACCATCCGGCAGGAGCTCCGGCAGCGTGAACTGGAGGATTTCGCCATCCCACATCATCGTCATCTCTGGGCAGCACTCACTGAGCTCGAGGAGTCGAACATCGGCGAAAGACGACTGGAGGCCATCAGTCGCGGTGATGAATCCGGCGACGGTCTCGACAATCTGGACCTACCCCGCTTGCTAACCGATCAGTTGTTGTTGGAGAACAGTGCACTGGTGTCCCGCCTGACGCCTCTGCTGGAACCTGGCGAACTCCAGCGCCTGGCTCTGGCCGAGCCGTTGGAGCAGTTGCGAGGCATCACAGCGCTGCTGGAACGTCAGAAAAGCCTCAAGCGATGTCGACATCTGCTCGAGGCGTGGGGAGGCCAACGGCTGCAGACCCTTGAATCTTGCATCGCTGTATTGATAGAGCAGTCCTCCTCCGCGGACACTGATCCAGACGCTGGGACCGACATGGAGGTACGCATTCAGGCACTGTTTGACAATCTCAACAGTGATGCCCTGCGTTATCAGGAGCTGTACTACTCAGAGCGCAAGCACATCCTTCATCTCGATGAGCAACGTCGCGGTGGGTTCGGCAAAGTCGCTTGATCGTCCCGATACGCTTTTTTAGTGCGTCCAGCGCCCTTCCCTTCCTTTCCACATGTCTGAATTCTTCGAAGCGATCTGGTATGGGGAAGGCATCGGGGATGGCGGTGATCTCGAGGAAGCTCTGCAGGCTTATTTGGCGGTCAAACCGAAAGACGGCAACTGGTTTGAAGCCTGCGGAGTCGATGGTGCTGATCCGAAGGTCGAGCGCTTTGCTTCCTTCGACGCCTATCTGGACAATGTCGATCCCCTGGAGACCATTGCGGTGACTCCGCAGATGATTGCTGAAGCGATCGCACTGCTGCCGTCGTAATGCCCGATTCCCAGCTCGACTTTGCGGCATTAGTGCCCGTCAATCACCTTTGGCCGTCTTTTGTTGATCGGCTGGGAACCGATCGTGCTCAGCGCGCTGTGAGGCAGGCTCTCGATCTGCAGGGGATGCGCGGTCATCCCGGTTCGCTGCCGGTGCTGTTTACGGAAACAGGTGGGTTGGCGCTCGCCAGCACAGACCTGGTGCGGGAGCAGACCGGACTGAACGCTCACGGCAAAGATATGGTCCTGTTGCTTTCCTCCAGAACCAAAGAATGCCAGTTGATCTGGGGGGATTTTGACTCTTACGAGTGAATTGATGGCTGAAGCCAAAGCTCAATCCAGCGTGGAGACGTCCGCCAATCGATCACAAAAAAGCCCCCTTGCGAGGGGCTCGGTGTGTGTGAGGTGTTGGATCCTTGTGTGAGGAGGCCAACATGGTCACTAAAGCATCTCCTGCGGACCACTCGTTCCTCGAAACCCTGAAACTCCAAAGAGTGTGCGCAACATATGATACACCAAGGCTTCTTCACATCTCTTTACATTGATTGGACAAGCTCCTTTTTTCATGTCCAACACCCCAGATCCCGCAAAGGTCTTTTCTGAAAAGCTGAATGGCAGAGTTGCAATGCTCGGTCTGGCGATTGGCTTGGCAACAGAGTGGATCACTGGCCAAGGGATTATTCAGCAGGTCTTCGGCATTTTTGGCTGAATCTGTCTTTACGGCCTCAGACGCTTCAACAATCTCCCCTGCCATTGGCAGGGTTTTTTTGTCCCAAGCCATCGTCATCGTGGTGTTCGCTTGAGTCACGGCCCAAACGCCGATGACAGGTGATCGCGTGGTCATGTTGAACAGGTCACTCATCTCGTCCCTAAGGCCCGAGAAGTCAGGCGGCTACAAGTTTTTGTTCATGCCTGGAGCCGGATGTCCGTGCTCTCCAATACCAAAGACACGAGGCTTTGCGGGGATTTTTTGGGTTCCAGGAAATGGTCAAAAGATCGGTTGCAATTCCCTCGAATGGCCTTCATATTTGTGCGGCGCGGACATGGGGAGTTCATCCACACGCGACGGTCTCGGGAGAGCGATCCGAGGGCCTGCAGAACCCCGTCTCCCGTGCGAGCGATCGCGGGAGACACCGTTCTGCGCTGTTTAAATCTGAAGAGAACTAGTGCGTATGGCCCTTCTCGAGATGGGTGAACGACCTTGACCTTGCAGCTACCGCATCGCTCGGGAAGGGCAAGCTCTTCTCGCGGTCTCTGCAGTCCTTTCCCTGATCAGACGACCGGCATGTGAGCCCCGTTTGTAGAGGGGGCTGCCCTACTGCGCCTGAGGTGTGTTGTTTCAGCGATCAAGCTGGGGGTAGCTGGCCACTGCTCAGAACTCTCCCCGTTCATCTGTTGGTCACGCAGAGGTGAGAAGCGTTTCAGACAAAAGGCCCCAGCGGGCAGGGGCAGGCAAATGCGCCTATTTACATCTCGTAACAGAGCGCTTAATGTTTTTTCATCTGCTTAATCGTGATGACTTCTTCGGGCTCTGGTGACAGCTGGTACCAGGATGCAGCTGCCGCGCAAATTCAGTCTGAGCGTCGCCAGGGCGCTGAGCGTCTGAACGGTCGCGTGGCGATGCTCGGATTCGTGATTGGTCTGCTGACTGAAGCAATCACAGGGCAAGGCATTGTGAGTCAGGTCACCTTCGGCTTTTTTGGTGGCAACTGATGACTGATTATTCAATCGCCATCTGGGGACTGGTTGCGGCTGCCGGACTGCTGACATCCGCTGTTCTCTACGTTCTGGCACAGCCCACGGATCTCCCAGTCATTCAGAAGCAGAGCTAAAGATGTCGATCGACAATCGATGCAGAGAACAACAGCGTGTCGCTGATCAGATGTTCATGGATTTCAAGTACACGAGCCCTGGTTCCAAGGAGCAAGTTCGTGCGCTGAACACCCTCAGCTTCCTTGTGGGCATGTGGGCTGATTTCCTCGTCCAGGAAGAGAAGCGTATGAGCTCTGCTTTGACACTGGAGGCCAGCGTTTAGTTCGTTCCGGGCAGATGGGCGGGCGTAGGTAGGCGTGAATTGCCTGGAATAGACGTTGAAGGCGAAGATCTGTGCCTTATGTGACCGTCGTTGTTACGGGTTGCTGATCTAAGCATTTTCACCAGTGGCTTGGGGGCTCAGCCTTCTTATGTTTTGCAAGTTCTCGGATTTCTAGGCCCACTTCCGCCCGCAGTTCGCTTTGTGCAAGCTGCAGTCGGGAAAGCCAATCGATGACCGACCCCACTCTGAGTATTCCAGCAGCGCTCCGCGAAGCACAGCTTCAACGCCTTGAAGCCTCTTTGGCGTCCAAGGCAGCCGCTAAGCCTCAATCCAAGTCCGATGGTCAGCAAAACAAGCGAACGCCTCCTCGAGGTTGATTGTCAATATCCAGTACAGATAAAAGTCCGCACTATTTTCTCCAATTGTTTTTGGCGTCCTTGAATCTTCGAGGAAAAGATTGTCATGGATCGGTGAACATTTTCTAAAAATTAGATTTTGTGGGCACTCAATCATCTTCGCGAGTACGTCTTTGGATATTGATTTTCGTGATTGATTGTTGGTTGGCTGCCTGAGCCTATTTGATCGAATTGTTTCTGATTGTTTTTGCTGTATTGCTGTCGTCTCGGCGCTTCGCAGCCTCTCAGGCTTGGATCATGGTCTTGTTGATCAACGACTGGGTCGTTGATGTCTGACGGGTCGGCCACCACGCCGCATTGATTCCCACATGCCTTTTTCTAGTGCTGTCAGCTTGGGGGCTTTCTCTTTCAGGGCAGCATGGGCGCGGGCTTTTGCTGCAGCAATGATTCGGTCTGTCTTATCTCCAGATTCGAAGGCCAAAGCAATGCATCAAAGAAATTCAAGGCTATTGATCCCGCGCTTCGAATGGTTGCAACTACAGAAAGAACGCATAACCAGCCGTTGAGATCAACTTCAAGCTCTTAATTGTGTTCAGCCGCTCATCGGATTGCGGCATGGTGAACAACCACCTGGGTCTAGATCGCCCTATTCCTGTTGCCTCGCCCTCCACTAAAAAGCCTCCCTGACAAGACAGGGGGTGGAGCGCAAAACGACGGTCTCTCAATTGTCTTTCTTCAGCTTGTCAGCCGTTGTCTGATCAAGATCAGGTTGGACACTCAATGACAGTTGAGGGTGGACGGATGGGGGGTCGTCACTCGACGGCGTAGGTTGTAAGCCCTTAAGGGAGCAGGGCATGAAATCTGGTCCGTCCTGTCCACTGCGTTTGGGAACGTTCGATAGCCCGGATTATTGGACTGATTCAGCCTTGATGTCCGCTGTCAGGCCTCTCTCCGCGGAGGAGTTTCATCGCATGACCCATGTCGCAACAGTTTCGGCAGAGGAGTCGCGTCGGCGGACAATCGGCTGATCGTTCTCGTCTCGGGAGCCAATGGCTCAGCGGCCTTGTCTTCGGTCTGGAGATTTCTGCCAGGTTGCAACAGATCTGAGTCACCAGCTCAGTTACCTCTGCTTGGGTGACAGTTATGTGCCCGCTGAAAATTCGGTTGTTCAACGGCAAAGATCGCTTGTTTTTTTGAACTCTGGTATCACTCGTTATTGATGGTTTGTTGGTGAATGGCTTTGATCGCGCAGAGGTCTCTTCAATAGATCCAACATGGCGGAAGTGGCAATGTGCTGGCCACGGATTGGTTTTGGCCCCTTGGACCGGCGTGCCCAGGGAGCATCCGAATGCCATGACCATGAATCGCTAGCCAGGGCCTTCACAGTTGCTTTGGGGTGTCTCCCTGGGTGCTTGCTGGTTGCTTGATGGTTACTGCTGGGCTACTTTGAGGAGACTCAGCGGTTCAGGGCATGGTCAAAACCGCCACCCGTGAAAACCAGGTCAAGCTCACCGTGTCAGTGCCTCCCAGCCTGCATGTGCTCTTGCGAGGTTGGGCTCTGTGCGAAGGCCGGGAGCTGACCAGCGTTGTTCTTCAGTGTGTGGAATTGTCGGTTCGGCAGTTGAAAAGCAATGGCTCAATCCCTGCTGCCGCAGTTCGCTCTTATGAGCGAGCCTGTGAAGAGCGGCTGGCCGCTGGTGGGGTCTGACCATGGATTTTGATCAGATCGAGAAAGCTCTTCAAGCTCCCACGATGGAGGCAGTGATCGCTTTAAGCGAAAGGGTTCAAACCCTTGAGGCTCATCCCGAAGGGATGGTGTTCACCGTTTTGCGCGACATCGACAGCACCCTTGCAATTGGCTACAGCGACAATTTGCAACAAGGCCTGGGCCACTACGCAGAGCGAGGTTTTCGCGTTGTTGCCTATCGACGCGGTACACGACGTGAGCAACGGCTTCTGTTGCTCACCTTGAAAGAAATTGGCTTGAAAAGCAGTTATGGATCCCAGTATTTTGATGCCGAGAAACGTGTGATCAGCAGCCTTCGTCAGCTGGGTTGGCCCGTGGGTGATCTTTACGGAGATTCTTGTTGCAAGAAACAGAGGCGAATACAGGACCACCTGATTGAAGAAAGTTGATGAATCAACCCAAAACAATCTTGTTTTGACGTGCTTTTAGAACCAATGCCTCCACTTGGGCCGGATCAGCGGGGGGGTGATCATTCATTTCCACGGCCCGATAGTGATCCGCCACAGCCCAGGCCTTGGTTGAATCTTCTGTGATCGAACGTGGAATCAGGTGCAGATGTAGGTGTTGAGCACCTTCACCAAAGGCGATGGCGTAAACCCGATCGCATTGGGTGAGTTGTTGAACCAATTGACTGGCCTTCTGGACGGCGATTCCCCAACCGATGGCTTCGTCTGTCGTGAAATCCACTGGGCCGGCGCAATGCCTCAGCGTGTCCAGCAGCATCCAACCCGGCAGAGGTGCTGGATTCGGGTGGTGGCGCAACACCCACAGACCACTGCGCTGGATCTCATAGCGTTGAAGCGTCACCTGATCGTGATGCAGTGCACAGATCGGGCAAGGTGATGTCATCGCATCCAGGGGTGGCGTTGTTGCGTTGGGCGTATCAACGATGAACGTTCAGCGTCGTGCAGCGCCACGGCCATTGCCAATCAAGCCCAGATCGATGATCAGTCCGATTGCAACCACGAGAAGCCCGCTGAACGACGACACTCCGCCAAAAGCGGATGTTGCCCAGCAGTAACCAAGGGTGGTTGTCGGCAGCATCACCAGCCCCAGCACCGGAAGGATCGGATTTGGAACAGCAAAGCCCGCGAAGGGCTGCAAGACAAATGTGCTGTTGAACAACCACATCAACAGCAGGATCACGCGTGGTGCTAACAGGCCAAGAGCGGCAAATAGACACATCAGTCAGCTCGGATCACCGAATATTTCAGTGTTAGCGAAACTTGCTGTTGAGGGCACATCACAACCAGAAAGCACATCAAACCGGAGACAATCCCGAGGGAATGGCAACCAACCCATGCCTCTTGATAGTCATGGGCAGCGAAGAAGATGCTCGATGTTCACCCCAGAAACCCGGCTTCAGCTGCAGGGAATTCTCAGGAGACTGGCAACGGGGCAGAACGTCACTCTTGAGGAGCGGATCAATCTTCACCGCCAGGCCGATCGTGATCCAACGGTGGCTGCCTGGCTTCGCCGAGCATGCAGACGCCAGCAGCACCACCAGCTGACGATGGGGCAGGGTGTTGATGCTCTCCTCGATCAACTGGACCTAAACGATCGAGACCCAGGCAGCCGTTTTGATCCAGATCAGGACGACCTTGGGGATTGGTTCAGTGGGGCACCCTATTGGCTGCGGCGCAGCTGAACCTCAGACTTCCAGAGCGCAATTCACCGCCAACTCGAACGGAACGGCTGTGTTGGCCACTCGAAGCAGGCTGCAGGACAGCTCTGCCAAGTCGGCGGGTTGGGTCATGTCCTCAGCCGGCAGCGTGCTGACTCCCAGTGCCATGTCCGTCGCCACCCAGCTGGGGCAGATCGCTGTGACACGGATTCCCTCGTCCCATCCTTCATTGCGCATGGCCTGGCAGAGGGCCATCAAGCCGAATTTGCTCACCGGGTAGCCGGTCATTCGGCCCTTGACCCGTTTGCCACTCATCGAGACAAGCACCTGAATTCGCCCTTGGCCACTCTGTTTCAACAATCGCCACGCAGCCCGTGTCAGCCGCCAGGGTCCCATCAGATTGATTCGCCAGAGTTCCTCCAGTTCCGGTTCAGCGGCGTCGTCGAACAACAGCGGCGTCCGGTGCAGGCAGCCTGCACAGTGAATCAGGCTGTTGAAACCGCCCCACCTCTCCTCTGTCTTCTCCACAAAGGCATCGGCTGCCGAAGGATCACTCGCGTCGTATCGCACCCGAAGCACGTCTGGATGATCGAGAACAGTGCCGACGAGCTGGCCAGGCTGTCGCAATCCCAGGCTGAGACGGTGACCTTCCCGTAACAAACGCTCGGCGATGCAGCGTCCAATGCCGCGGCTGGCTCCAGTGATCAGGATGGTGCGCTGCATCGATCGGCCTCCTGAAGGTCCTGCAACAACAAACCGGCATCGGTGTGGTGTCGAAGCAGCTGGCGATGTTGAGGATTCAGGAAACCCTGCTCCACTGACGCGTCGAGATACCGCAGCAGAGGATCAAAGAAGCCGGCCACATTCAGCAGGCCACAGGGCTTTTGATGCAGTCGCAGCTGGAGCCAGGCCAGAGCTTCAAACAATTCCTCCAGGGTTCCGAATCCACCGGGCAACGCCACCATCGCGTCTGCCAGTTCGAGCATCCGCGCTTTGCGCTGATGCATCGAGTCAACCACCTCGAGTTTGCTAAGGCGGGGATGCACGATCTCATTCGCCATCAGCGCTTCAGGGATCACGCCGATCACCTCACCACCCAGCTCCAGAACGGTGTCAGCAACCACTCCCATCAATCCGGTTTGGGCTGCGCCGTAAACCAGGCCAACACCATGCAGGGCCATTGTTTCTCCCAAAGCTGCAGCAGCTGTGGCAAAGGCTGGATCGTGACCACGGCTGGATCCGCAATACACCGCAAGACGTCGCATTGCTCCTCCGACCAATTTCCATCATTCTCAACGGCATCTCTTGAATGCAGTGCCAATGCCTGAGGCCAAGCTGAGTCTCAGCCTGATCAACAAGCACCGCATCGTGGATCGTGCTCTTGGTCTGAATGAACCGTCCGGGCTGACCCTCAACCATGACGGCACGGCTCTTTACACCGTCAGCGATGACACCAAAGCCATTTTCCGGCTCGATCTGGAGGGCCACGTGACGGTTGAAGAGTCCTTCTTCATCGGTGTTGAAGACCTCGAAGGGATCGCCATCAGTGGTGATGGCCAGCAGCTGCATGCCGTCCAGGAGGACACCAACAGTGTGATCAGCTTTGACATCGCTGCTCGCGCCGAGATCAATCGACAGCCGCTGGTGGGGATGGAGAACTTCGCCAGCATCGCGGAGCATTTCCCGAAACGACCAGACAACAAGGGGCTGGAGGGAATCACTGTCAACACCCGAACCGGCCACATCGTGGTCGTGAAAGAAGGTCGTCCAGGTTTGTTAATTGAGATCGATCTTCCGCAGGGGCGGATCCTTCATTCCCGATTGCTGACGGACTCCAACGGGTTCAGCCATCCCAACCTTTCGCTCGACAAGCTCGATTTCTCTGGCCTCAGCTACGACAGCAGCCGCGACACGTTCTGGATCACCAGTGACAAAGGCCAGTGTCTGTTCCACTACGACTGGACCAACAATCGCGTGATTCAGAGGCTGGATCTGAACCGCAAAGGGGATAAACCATCCTCCAAAGTGCGCAAGTCCGAAGGAGTGGCGATCGACCCTGCACGTCAAAGGCTTTACGTGGTGAGCGAACGGGATGGAGATCTATTCACCTACCAAATTCATTCCCATGACTAACGGCCAACATCTGCTGATCACCGGCGCCAGCAGCGGCATCGGCCGTGTCGCGGCTCAACGGTTGGAGCGGGCCGGCCACAGACTCACACTGGTCTGCCGAAGCCAGGAACGCGCCAGGGAGGCTCTGGATTGGGTCGCGCCCCAAACGACGGTGTTGCTCGCGGATCTTGCGGATCTGGCTTCGGTTGATCAGCTCTGCAGCATTGTTCAAAGTCGTGCGGAGCCTCTTGAAGGCTTAGTGCTCAATGCCGGTCTGCAATACGCCGGTTACAAGCAGCCTCGCTGGAGCCCCCAGGGATTCGAGCTCACGGTGGCCGTGAATCATCTCGCGCATCAGCTTCTGCTGATGCGGCTGTTGCCGATGTTGCTGCAATCCACCAGTCCACACCTGGTGATCACGGCCTCGGAGGTTCATAACCCCGCCAGCGGCGGCGGCCGGGTCGGTCGCCCCGCCAGCCTGGGAGACCTCAGCGGGTTGGACAGCACCACGTCTGCGCCGATGCTGGATGGCAACAGCCGCTTTGATGCAGACAAGGCTTACAAAGACAGCAAGCTCTGCAACATGCTGATGGGCCTGCATACAGCCAACCTGCATCCGGATCTCCCTGTCACCAGCTGGAGTCCTGGTCTTGTGATTCCCCGCGCATCAGGCGGTTTTTTCAGGGAAAGCCGTCGGGCTAATCCGCTCGGTCAAGCACTCTTTGGTTTCGTGGCCCGGGATGTTCTGCGCATCACCGAATCGGTCGACAATGCAGGAGAGCGTCTGGTTCAACTGGTTTTGGAGCCTGGCGACAGTGGCTTCCGCTACTGGAGCAACACGCTGGTGAAGCCTGGGCTGCACCGGTTTGAACGGACGGAGCCATCCGCTGAAGCCAGCGACTCCGTGAAGGCCGAGAGACTTTGGACCCTCAGCCAAGAGCGGATTGAATCAGCGCTCAACTCTTGAGATCCGGATTCATTTCGAACCTGTAGACCCGATTCGGAACAATGCTGATGTTGAAGTCGATGTCGTCCACTCCTAACTGCCGCGAACGCTTCAGAAGGTTTTGCTGCATGGATGTGATTGCTGCCTGATCGAGAAGATCTTTCGGTGCATTGAGCACTAAATCGACACTGGCAACGTTGTCATTCACCCGAACATTGCTGTAAAGCAAGCGAACGCGACTCCACAATCGCGGGTTCTTCTCAGCCACCTTGAGACGCTTGATCTGTCCGGCCTTGATTTTTCCGAATTCAGCTTCCAGGTATTGCCGAACGCTGAAGTCGTGAAGTGACGATCCCAAAGGGATGCAAAGCAACCCAAGCAAACCGATCCACACAACCAGATTGCGCCAGCAACGGCTCACGGAGCCATAACGCTGAACCAGAAAGACCAACAAGCTGGCCACTGCGATGCCGGTCAGGTTGGCGAGGAACAGGAGAAAGGAACCCTCTGCGATCTGATTGGTCAAACCGGCCACAGTGCCGCGTCCAAACACAGCGGTCATGTCCGAGCCCAGCGTCAGCCCGATGCCACTGACACAAAGCGGTGGCACCAGAGCGACGGCGATGGCCACACCCGCAATGGAGTTGGACAGGCGCTCACGGGTCATCGAAAATGACCCAGCTACTGCCGCAGCCACGGCAATACCCAGATCAATGAGATTGGGCGACGTCCGGCCGATGATTTCCGATTGCACGTTGCTGATTCCAAGCATCAGGCTCAGCAGGGAAGCCGTTCCGACCACCGCCGCCACGCCAAATGTCACCGTCACGGCCGAACGGCGAATCAACTTGCCGTCGCTCACCGCCAGACCAAAGGCAAGGCTGAGGATCGGGTCCATCAATGGCGCCACGATCATGGCGCCGATCACCACAGCGGTGCTGTTGGAGATCAACCCCAAGGTGGCGATGACTGCCGAACAGACGAGCAGCACAAAAAAGCCCAGGGAAGGCTTTGAAGAAGCAATGCGCTTCTCGTAAAGCTCAATCCGAGGAACCTTCGTCTCAAGGTTCATCGCCCAGTGGCCGGAGAACGTCTCGACGAACCTCAGGATTGGATTGGCCATCGTCGCGACATGCTGTGCCAAGTCTGCTGATTCATCGATGACGGGGCATTTCGCGGCCCTCGGCGCTGCATTGGCATGGACTCTGGCCAGTGGACTTTGGCGCTCCCTGTCGAACCAGGGATCAGCCTTGGCCCTGAATGCCGCGAAAAACGGCATGGCCAGCCTCATTTTTTTACCGGTGTTGCTGACCTTGCCCTGGGGGGACAACGGTTCAGCAGTCGGGTTGCTTCTGCTCAGCGGAGTTGTAGGAATTGCAGCGGGCGACAGCTTTTATCTGGCAGCCCTGCGGAGGCTGGGCACGCGCCGAACTCTCACGGTGGAAGCCATCGGTCCAGTGCTGGCCAGTCTTGGCAGCGTGGTGCTGATGGGTGAGGTTCTTGCACCGCAAGCCTGGATCGGTGCGGCCATGGTCACGAGCGCTGTCGTCCTTATCGCCGGCCCATCAGACGCCATGGGTCGTGATGGTGCTGGTTTGGTTCTGGCGTTGTTGGCGGTCGTCAGCGGTCTTGGAGGTGCCTTTCTGGCCCGAGAGGTTCTGATCAGCAGTGCACTGACTCCTTTGCAAACAGCTTCGGTGCGACTGTGTGGGGGCTGGGTTGGACTTCTTCCCTGGTTGAGACTGAACAGTGAATCCATTCAGAACTGGATCAGCCCCCTGGGTGTTCGAATGATCGTCGCAACGGTGCTTGGCACCAATCTCGGGATCGTGTTGCAGCAGTTTGTGTTTCAACAAATGGCTGTTGGACCGGGTGTGACGCTGATGGGGACAGCTCCAGTGATGGCTTTACTGATCGGCCGCTTCGAAGGAGATCCGATTCAACCCCGCGGAATTGCGGCCGCTTTGCTGGCGGTGGCTGGTGTTGCCTTGACCACGTCAACAGCCCTTTGATGGCCAGAGGAGGCTTCATGGCTGGAGACCCGGTCACCACATCCTCAAGCATCAATTTTCAAAGCAACCCATTTGCTTCCGGCTTTTCAAACAACAAGCTTGATTTCCTGGTCTGGTGTCTGGATTGACGACCTTTTTTCCTGAGAATGAACCTGCGACTCCGAATAGCTACAAGTCTTTCGGAATCAATATTTGGATTCAAAGCCCTATGCCAATTTTCTACAGGACAGTGTGCTGACACCAAGACGAAACCACATTAGCGTGCCTCATGGAATAGGTTGAGTACAACGAGGAAAAGTTTTGGTTTATCACCCAAGCAAAGCTCAGTTGAAGAATGAGATTCCTGAATTAGTTGATTCAGTTTCTAAGTTGTTGCAAGATTTTCAAAAAGAGACCGGTGCTGATGATCGTTTTGTGCACATGATTCTAGGTGGTCTTATGAATGATTATCGATTCAAGGAAGAACCGATTTCTAAGGCGTTTAGATAGAGCTATATTTCAAGGGAAAAGTGTTGCTATTTTTTATTGGATAATAATTCCTGGATTCTGTGATACCATTTTTTCCGTTTCCGTGCGATATTGATGCTTAGGCTTTGGCTCTGAATTGATCAATCATTCGCTGATTGAGCCGAATTATGTTTGCAAGGATTTAGATGTTTTCTTTGGATGTAGGCGGCGTACAACAGGTGTCTTGCCTAGATAGTGAATACAAAAAAGATCAACTTCCTTTGGCGTAATTTTTATACGCCTTGAAAGCTCCATTCGTAATTCACTGGCTTTGATTTTCTGGTCAGAGTTTGAGTTTTTGCGGATCGTGAGGAGGCGAGCACAATCAGTTCTGCTATCAGTTTGAACGCAGGAGATTAAAACAACGCTTAATAGGCAAAATGGGACAAGGCCTTTCATCTTGATGGCTGAATCTGTAATTAACTTGTAGTATAAGCATCTAAAAGCTTGGGTTTTTAATTGTAATCCTGATCATTTGCTCCTAGAACATTTTGAATTTTTAAATGCCCTTGCTTCAGGGGAAAGGTATTGATGTGTCATGGTATTTATTGTGTTCTTGATTGCTTCAGGGCGTGCAAGGGTTCTTGTGAATCTCTTTGTGCATCGTGCAAAAATTGTTCAATTATTTCAAGATAGATTAAATCAGTGGTGACCAAGGTCTGAATGATAAGGTGTTTGTTTTCAATCTGATCGTGTCGATTGCATGCCATTGAGGTCAGTCAAGTCGATAAAATAGCCTGGATTCCACGTCCAGGTCTCCATTGATATCAGGCTCAGGGCTGCCTTCTACCAGCTCAAAGGCAAAGTCCATATCGCAGAATTCATGAATAATGTCCTGCCCTGTTTTTAGATTATGGACGATTAGGAGCCGTTTCAAGGAAGGGAAGATTATTGCAGCATTAATTCTATGACAACCCGATTAGGTTTGCTGCTCTTGAGGCGTTCATGTCTTGTAGCGCAGAGCCTTTATTTGATGGTGGTTTCACTTGCTTGTTTTGGCTCTCTCTGGAAAATATACATGGCTTAGTAGTATCGTTAAGGGCAAGTCAAGATTGGCGCGAGATTTATTTTTTGTGCTCTGTTAGCTGCCTTCTTGATCAATTCTCTTCGTTTTGCGTCTTTTGATCTTTTGTTGAATCAGCAGGTAGCTTGCTATCAACCCATCTTGAGAAGACATAGACAGTAACGAACATTGGGGCATAAATGATCCACATGTTTTCAAGTTTGTAGCCACTGTTGTTGACGAAAACTAATGCAATGTAGCTTAATGTGGTATAAATTCCGATTCTCCGGATTGCAGGAAATCTGCTGAGCATTGGATTCGTGTCTAAGTTGCGTATTTTAGCGATACTATCTTGATTGCAAAATCATTGTTTGGAATGGTTGTGGTGATCAAGCTTTTTATTGTGAAATAGATCGCTCTTCCTGTTGTTTAAAAGTTGATCGGTTTCCGTCTGGGATTTTTCTCAGTGCATGATCCAATCCGTCGCGTCAGATCTCCGCTAACTACTAAGTCGATGTGCTTTGCGCCAGTTTTTGTACCGCAGATTCGATCGCATCTGCTGCTCCCTTCTGTAATGCCAGCACAACAAGATCGACACCAGCTCCGCCAGCCGGTTTCCATGCCCGTTCTGGAGCCGCTTCAAACCAGCTGTTCAACCTTGGACCCACCATTTGTATCTGCAACGGCAATGTTTTTCCCGGTATCCAGAGACGCCCTTTGAGCCGCAGAACCTGATGTTCGCTCACCAGTGGGGGCAGCAGTGATTCCAGGCTGAGCCGATCCAGCGCAGCCTCGATCTGCACGCCACGTCCCACGACGTCAACGTGGCTGTGATCGTGATGATCGTGCTCGTCATCGTGGTGCTGGTGATGGCCGTGATGGTGCTGGCCGTGATGGTGTTGGCCATGATCCTCCCCATCGACATCATTCTGAGCGGGGTGATGGTCCAGACCCAGCACAACTGAGGTGTCGACCTTTCCCTGAGCCACAGGAAGAAAGGCGGTTCCCTTCCTGACCTGTTGCTCCAGCTCGCTCTGAAGTGCAGACAGTTGATCCGCTTGTAGTTGATCAGCCCGGCTGATCAACACCAGATCCGCTGCTTGAAGCTGATCGTGAAACAGATCGTCGATGGCGGTGATGTGATCAAGGCTTGGATCCTCCTCGCGCTGGCGCTCGAGAGCCTTCATGTCAGCCACGGGGCTGCCAGCGGCGAGGGCCTCCCCATCCACCAGGGTGACAACCCCATTCACATGCACGCGATTTCTGATCTCCGGCCAGTCCAAGGCTTGTAGCAACGGCCGAGGCAGCGCCAGTCCACTGGTCTCGACAACGATGCCGTCCAGATCATCAGCCCGTTTCAGCAATGTCTGCATCGTGGGCAGAAAATCATCCTGAACAGTGCAACAAAGGCAGCCGTTATTCAGTTCAACCAGTCGGCCATCAACCTCATCATCCGGACAGAAACCGCAACTGCGGATCAGGTCTCCATCGAGACCAACGCTTCCAAACTCGTTGACCATCACCGCAAGGCGTTGGCCACTTTGGGTGAGCAGGTGCCGCAAAATCGTTGTCTTGCCAGCTCCGAGAAAGCCGGTGACGACGGTGACCGGAATGCGTTTGGGCATTGATCAGGAACGACAGCCGAGGCTGTCTCTCGTTGAGATACCTGTCACGGCATTGACCCCATCGGCCCTTGCGCAAAGTGCTTTCTGTTGGGGGAGGTCCATCACCGCGTTGGTGAAGTCGGTGCCTTCAATCTCAGCGTCAGCAAAACGGCTTTGCATCAGCATCGCGTTGGTGAAATTCGCATTGCGCAGGTCAGCCCCATCGAAACGGCTGGCGAAGCCGACCACATCGGACAGGTCTGCACCGCGAAGATCGGCTCCCTGAAGTTGTGAGGTGTTGATCACTGCACCTCGCAGATCGGTATCGCTGAGATTCACGTCGCGAAGATCCGCCTTGAGAAACTCCTTCTCCTTCAGATCGAGGCCGTGCATATCAGCCGTAATTTCCTGAACGGCTCGCTGCCCCCGAAGTTCAGGAGCGGTGATCGCCTCAGCTGTTCCAGGCCATACCAAGGCGAAGAAACCAACGAGAACCGCTGTGAACAGGGACACCGGGCGAAGAACAAGCTGCATCGGAGCCGGTAACTTGAACGATCACGTTATGGCAGCTGCCGACGGAACGAGGCGATATGGCGATGAGTCTGCGTGTGGTGGTGCCACCCCATCCCCTGATCGGTCACTGGTTGACGATGTTGCGCCATCGCGACACACCACCAGCGCTGTATGCCACAGCGATGCAGGAGCTGGGGCGCTGGCTCACCTACGAGGCCCTTCGCGATTGGCTGCCCCATCGAAAGGAACGTGTGCCAACACCTCTCTCCGAGACAGAGGGAACAGTTGTGGAGGCGGGAGTTCCACTCCTGGCCATTCCCACACTCCCTGTCGGGCTTGAACTCTGGCAGGGAGCCCGCAGTGTTCTGCCGGAAGCGTCGCTCTGTCTCAACGGAGTTCCTTCGTCGATCGAAGCCAATGCCGGAGTGATCCTGTTTGTGGATCAAATCGGTGATGGCGAGGCTATTCTCATGCACCTGCGCCAGTTGCAGGAGCTCGGTGTCGACGGTCGTCGCCTGCGTTTGATCACAGCTCTCTGCTCCAGCCCCGGCTTAAAGCGGCTTGGGGAAGAGATCTCTGATCTCACCCTTCACACGGCCTGTATTGATGAAGGGGTCGATGGCGAGGGCCAGATCGACCCAGGTATCGGTGACCCTGTGCGACGTCTGCAGATCAGAAGCTGAGGCTATGACTAGATTTTCATCAAGACGTTTCCAACGATGAGCCAACACCACCCCAGCAGTTCAGGAACCTTCGCCACTCTTGTCACCGGGGCCTTGTTTGGTGCCGCGGGACTCGCTTGGTGGCTGCTGAACGAGGCGGATCGACGCCGGCGAGTCAACCACCACCAGGCCATGCTTCATGCCCCTCGAATGCAGGACGGTTCAGAGGTTTTGGAACCCAGTGGTGGCGGTCTTCTGGAAGAGCGTGTTGAGAAATTGAACGCAGAGATTGACCGGGTGCGGGCCCAGCTGGAACGGCTCGGATCCGACGACTGAGCGGTCGGTAGGTTGGCGAGATTGCCCAGGCCAATTCCCAGGCTCATGCTTCGTTCCGACGCCGTCACCAAAGGAATTCAGCGCTCACCGAACCGCGCCATGCTGCGGGCCGTCGGCTTTGACGACGATGATTTCGGCAAGCCGATTCTGGGTATTGCCAACGGTTACAGCACGATCACACCCTGCAACGTCGGGCTGAACGATCTCTCCAAACGTGCTGAAGCTGCTGCCCGTAACGCTGGAGGCATGCCCCAGATGTTCGGAACCATCACCGTCAGCGACGGCATCTCGATGGGAACCGAGGGGATGAAGTATTCCCTCGTCAGCCGGGAAGTGATCGCCGACGCGATCGAAACCGCCTGCAACGGCCAGAGCATGGATGGGGTGCTGGCCGTTGGGGGCTGCGACAAGAACATGCCGGGGGCGATGCTCGCCATGGCCCGAATGAACATCCCCGCGATCTTCGTGTACGGAGGAACGATCAAGCCGGGCAAACTGGGCGGCTGCGATCTCACCGTGGTGAGCGCTTTTGAAGCCGTCGGTCAGCTGACCAACGGCAACATTGATGAAGAGCAGCTGATCGCTGTTGAAAAAAACGCCTGTCCTGGCGCTGGAAGTTGTGGTGGCATGTTCACGGCCAACACCATGAGCGCCGCCATCGAAACGATGGGGCTCAGCTTGCCTTGCAGTTCCACCATGGCTGCTGAGGACCAGGAAAAAGCCGACAGTGCAGCTCGCTCAGCCGAGGTGCTTTTGAAGGCGGTGAAGGCCAACATTCGTCCTCTGGATCTGCTGACCCGGGAAGCCTTCGAGAACGCGATCAGCGTGATCATGGCTGTGGGGGGATCGACCAACTCCGTTCTTCACCTGCTTGCGATAGCTCGCACAGCAGGTGTGACATTGAGCATCGATGACTTTGAGGCCATTCGCCAGCGGGTGCCGGTGTTCTGCGATCTCAAGCCAAGCGGCCGCTACGTGACGGTTGATCTTCATCGGGCTGGTGGAATTCCGCAGGTGATGAAACAGCTGCTGGATGCCGGACTGCTGCACGGCGATTGCCGCACCATCGAAGGAAAAACGCTTCGGGAACTTCTGGCCAAAGTTCCTTCTGAGCCTCCCGCCAATCAGGACGTGATCCGGCCGATTTCCAGACCGCTTTATCAAAAAGGTCACCTGGCGATCCTTAAGGGAAACCTTGCTCAGGAGGGGAGTGTCGCCAAGATCAGTGGAGTGAAAACACCTGTTCTGACAGGACCCGCCAGGGTGTTTGAAAGCGAGGAAACCTGCCTGGCCGCCATTCTCGACCGCCAGATCAAGGCTGGGGATGTGGTGGTAGTTCGCTACGAGGGACCCGTTGGAGGTCCCGGCATGCGCGAAATGCTTTCACCGACATCAGCGATTGTTGGCCAGGGTCTGGGAGAAAAAGTGGCCCTGATCACCGATGGTCGCTTCAGCGGTGGCTCCTACGGACTTGTTGTGGGTCACGTTGCGCCGGAAGCTGCTGTGGGTGGAACCATCGGTCTGGTTCATGAGGGCGACAGCATCACCGTGGATGCGGATCAACTCTTGCTGCAGCTGAATGTTGATGACGCTGAACTCGAGCGTCGTCGTTCCATCTGGACACGTCCCACTCCGCGCTATCGAACAGGAATACTCGGCAAATATTCCCGACTCGTTTCGAGTTCAAGCCGTGGCGCCGTCACCGATCAGCCGGATTGATCAGTGGTATTGATCAGTCGGGCTGAAGCAGGGAGCGGAGACGTCGACCCAGAGCCTCGATCGGCGCAGCATCAGCAGGAGCGCTGCACCGTTCACCTGTTTCACCACTCATCCACACCGCGTGCCTCCCATGCCAGAGCAGGGGGCGGTTGGGGTGATCCCACCAGCTGAGCATCAGGTTGATTTCGGCTCCGCTGCGATACACCTCGAGTGCGAGGTCAAGTTCGGTTTGGCGCTTCCCTTCCCCGTCGCGACATTCAATTCGTACGTTCAAATCGTCCAGTTCGACAGCTGCTGAGGGATCCACCAACACCACAGCGTGCCGCCAGGGCTTCCGGCAGACGTCAGCGGTCTTGGCGATCAGCACCAGTAGGTCCATCGCGTTATGGCAAGGCGCGGATGGTACGGACCAACATTCGGATCGGTCCAGCGCGGAAACCTCGATTGAGCGAGCCATCGTCGCCGAATTTGGAATGGAGCAACTGGATGCGGCTGATGGCTGAACGGTCGAAACGCAACGGCAACCCCACCGGTTTGGCACGGATGGTGGGGCGAAGATCACTGAACGGAACGGTCAGCCGCGTCACACCTTCGCTGAGGGTGGTCACATCCACCACCCAGCGCAAGCCTCCTGGTATCAGCTCCGTCAGACCCAGTGCGCCATCCCGGCAACCCAGGGCGATTTTGAGGGTCCGACCCTCCGCCTCCACATCAAGTTGGATGGCGGAATAGGGCGACAGATCCAGCGGCGGCTGCAACCTCGGAGAACGGCAGCTGACAAAGCCACCACCTTGCTCGATCAATTCGCCTTCCAACAGCAAACCGTCGGAGACAACCCGACAGCCAGCTTTGGAACGCCCGCCCATGATCGTGTCGTTGAGGCTGGACCACTCTGCGAAAGCCGCACCTTCAAAAAGCACCTGCCCTGCGGGCAGATCAGAGACCGGAGGCTGCATCTTGATCAGCAAGGATCAAGACTGGCTTAGCAGGGGAAACCAGCTTGGCGGGGGTCCGCTCGGGGGATTCCTGCTGATCAACCAGACGCTGTAGCGCTTGACGCTTCCCAGTACCGCTCACCAGGAAGATGACCTCACGAGCGGCGCTGAGGACGGGAGCCGTGAGGGTGATCCGGTCCAATCCCTTTCCACGCCCCACGGTTGCCCATTGATCCGTGATGGTTGTGGCCTCGGTTCGGGGGAACAGCGAAGCGGTGTGGCCATCATCCCCAAGTCCCAACAGCATCACGTCAAACACCGGCGGTTCGCCGGAACAGAGTCGATTTGACAGCTCAGCCAGCGCTGCAGCACTGGCCTCAGCATTTGCCAGATCGATCGTGGGAACTGGATGAAAGACGGCAGCGGAGCCCGGACCCTGCTTCATCAGGGTTTGACGAAGCATGAGGGCGTTGCTGGAGGGATCGTCCGCCGCCACCCAGCGCTCATCTCCCAGAACCACATCAACACGGTCCCATGGCAGTCGTTCCTGACCCAGCAGGCTGTAGGCACGAGCTGGGGTGCTGCCTCCGGAAAGAGCAATGCAGCACCGATCTCGTTGATCGAGCACAAGACTGATCTGCGCTGCAATCCAGTCAGCTGCCATGCGGGCCAGTGCATCTGCATCGCTGGCCCGCTCGATGCGGTAATCGGTCATCAGCGTTCAGCTCAACCGAGCCACTCGGTGTGGAAGGCACCCTCCTTGTCCAGCCGCTGGTAGGTGTGGGAGCCGAAGCAGTCACGCATCGCCTGCACCAGGTTCTGAGGCAGGCGTCCGGTGCGGTAGCTGTTGATGTAATCCAGGGTGCTGCTGAAGCAGGGAACGGGGATACCGGACTGGGCAGCACCGGCCACAACCTGGGCCAGACCAGGCAGTCGACGGTTGACCTGATCGACGAACCATGGATCCAGCATCAGGTTGGAGAGCTGGGGGTCACGGTTGTAGGCGTCCTGAATGCGTTGAAGCAGTTGAGCCCGGATGATGCAGCCGCCCTTCCAGATCTGAGCGATCGAAGGCATGTGAAGCTCGTAATCGAGGTCCTGTGAGGCGATGCGCAGCAGCTCCATGCCCTGGGCATAGCTCGCGATGCAGCTGAGAACCGTGGCATCCATCAGAGGAGCCATTCCATCGTCGATGCTGCCCAGATCGAAATCCTTGATCGGCAGCGGTTTGAACACCGATTCAGCCTTGACTCGCTGGGGCTTCAGCGAGCTCATCACCCGCCCGTTGAGTGAGGCATAGATGGTAGGCACAGAAGCTCCCATCTTCAGAGCCGTGACCACGGTCCAGAGACCCGTTCCCTTCTGACCGGCCTGATCCACGATCTTTTCAACCAGATCGGCTCCATCCAGAGGGTCCTTGGTGCGGAGACAGACCTCGGTGATCTCCACCAGGTAAGAGGAGAGTTCTTCACTGGCGTTCCAATGGGCGAACACATCGGCCATCTGTTCGCCGGTCATCCCCTTGACCCGTTTCATCAGGTCATATCCCTCAGCCAGGATTTGTTCAATCCCGTATTCGATCCCGTTGTGGACGGTCTTGACCAGGTGGCCGGAACCACCGGGGCCGATGTAGGTGACGCATGGGCCGTCATCCACCTGGGCGGCCATTTTGTTCACCAGGCTTTCGATGGCGTCATAGGACGCTTTCGTTCCACCGGGCATCATGCTGGGACCTTCGAGTGCGCCCTTGGCGCCACCCGAAACGCCCATCCCGATGAAGCCGAAACTACGGCTTTCCAGCTGCTTCACTCGCCGTTCGGTGTCGTGATAGTCGGAGTTGCCACCGTCAATGAGGAGGTCGCCCTCCTCAAGGAAAGGCGAGATCTGCTCCACAACGGCATCCACAGCAGGGCCTGCCTTCACCATCATCAGAATGCGCCGCGGACGCTCCAGCTTCCCGACGAAATCCTGCAGATCGGTGGCGCCCTGGATTTGCTTGCCCTGACCACGGCCGCTGAGGAAATCCTCTGTTTTGGCGTAGGTGCGGTTGTAGACGACGCTCGAGAAACCGTTGCGCTCAGCGTTAAGGACGAGATTTTCGCCCATCACACCGAGGCCGATCAGACCGAAGTGGGATTTGTTGGACATGGCCCAGGCCACCACTGACAATTGTCGTCAGTGTGAGCACAACAACGCTGTTTTGCTGCCAATACCAATATTCTGTCAGGAATGAAGCACCACAGGGAGAATCAGATGATGGTGCCGTCCTGAATCGTGGCGTTTTTCTGAACAACAACGATTCCGTTACGGATGTAGAAGCCCTGATCCGAGCGGTCACCCTCTTCGACGTTGTCCTTGTTGACGATGGTGACGTTGGAACCGATGCGGGTGTTTTTGTCGAGGATGGCGCGCTTCACCGTGGTGCCAGCACCAACGCCCACAGGAATGCCTCCACGTTCGCGCAACAGCGCCCGTTCATCGGACGACTCAAAGAAGTCGGCACCCATGACCAGCGTGTCCTGAAGCACAACATCCGATTCGACCCGGCTCCGGACGCCGAGAACACAATGATTGATGCTGCAGGACTTGAGAATTGAGCCTTCACCAACAATGGAATTGGTGATCTGCGCATCAACGAGCTTGCTGGGGGGGAGATACCGGGGGCGGAGATCCCGGGGGCGGGTGTAGATCGGGAACTTCTCGTCGTAGAAGCTGAATGGAGGCTGTGGCTGTTGGGTCAGAGCCAGGTTTGCTTCGTAGAAGGCGCCGATCGTGCCGATGTCTTCCCAGTAGTCATCAAAGACATAGCTCTGCAGGTTGTCGCCCCGCTTCAACGCTTCAGGAATCAGCTCCTTACCAAAATCCTTGTACTTCGGATGCTTATCGAGAAGGTCAAACAACGTGTCACGACTGAACACGTAGATCCCCATCGATGCAAGGTGAGGCCGAGCTTCAGCCGATTCCTTGGAAAGTCCGAAACGACTTGTGTCCACAACCATCTCCCGCAGAGCATCACCCTTTGGCTTCTCACGGAATTCCTTGATGGAGCCCTGTTCGTCGGTGCGCATCAAGCCGAAGGCCTCGGCTTGCTTTGGATCAACCGGGAGCGCTGCCACGGTGAGGTCAGCTCCAGTGCGGCGGTGATGCTCGATGAACAGGCTGTAATCCATCCGGTAGAGCTGGTCACCGGAGAGGATCAAGTACTCATCAACGTCCCATTCCTGAAACAGCCACTGGTATTTGCGAACAGCGTCCGCTGTTCCTTCGAACCAGGAAGGACTGTCGGGCGTCTGCTGTGCTGCCAGCACCTCGACAAATCCTCCGCCAAAGGAATTGCTCAGGTTGAAGGTCTGGCTGAGATGACGGTTGAGTGACGCGCTGTTGAACTGCGTCATCACATACATCTTGTTGATGTTGGAGTTGATGCAGTTGCTGATGGGAATATCAATTAATCGATACTTACCTGCCAGAGGCACAGCAGGCTTGGCGCGCATCTTGGTGAGCGGGTAGAGACGCGTTCCGGCGCCGCCGCCAAGAATGATGGCCAAAACACGCTTCATGCCGTAATCCAGATCGGCGTTGCCGCAAGAACTTACCGGAGTTTGTCGCTGTTCGAACGTCGAATCACTGCAATTCGTCGAGATTGCTGGGAATCATTTCGCGACAGCGGTCTTCGACTAACTCACTCCTCGTCGAGTGAAAAAAGACGTTCCACGGTGCGAAGTGACTGCTGACGATCCTGTCGGGCCATGGGAGCGCGCAATTGGGTCACTGGGGTGTGGAGGATTTTGTTGATGATGCCCTTGCTCAGAGCCTCGACAACTTTCCGTTCTCGGGCCGAGAAGTCCGGACCCATGCGGCTGAGTGCCTTCTGGAGTTCTTCCGTGCGAATGGCTTCCATCGAAGAGCGAAGCCTGTTGATTGTGGGCACAGCCTCAAGGCTGTCCCACCATTCAAGAAACTGCCTTGCCTCCTCCTGTAACAGCGCCTCAGCCTCTCGGGCGATGGCTTGACGGGCCTCCTGATTTCTGGCGACAACTTCCTGAAGATCATCCACATCGTGGGATTCCACACCCTCAACATGGCCCGCATCGGCTGCGATGTTTCTGGGTACCCCGATGTCAATCAATCGAAGTCGGCTGCGTCGGTTCAGCGGCAGAAGCCGTGCAGCATCAATAATTGGATCATCAGCGGCCGTGCTGGTGAAGACCAGGGAGCAGGTGCTCAGGCACTGATCCAATTCCGTGAGCGGACGGCAGTGAACCGGCAATTCAGGAAAATCTCGGGCCAGAAGCTCAGCCCGCTCAACGGTGCGGTTGAGAAGCACCACGCCGGAACTTCCTTTCGATTGCAGATGTTGAAGTAGCAGCCGGCTCATACGACCAGCCCCCACAACGGCAATTTGCTCATCCTCGAGGGTGACCAACTGGTCAAGGCCTCGCGACTGACCAAGCTTGAGTTGAGCTAATTCGACCGCAGCTGAACTGATTGAAACAGCGCCGGTCCCGAGGTTGGTTTCACTACGGACTCTCTTGCCGGTGCTGACTGCCTGCGTCAGCAATCGATTCAGAATCGGACCGAGGGATTTGTGCTCCTGGCCCAGGCGCATCATTTTTTTGACTTGGGAAAGGATCTGCCCCTCTCCCAGCACAAGACTGTCCAGACCGGCCGCCACGCGCATCAGATGGTCCACCGCATCAGCGTGGTGGTAACTGAACAGGTGAGGTGAAAGATCTCCGGTCTCAAGACCGGAGTGACCACTCAGGAATTCATTGACTGCCGAGATCCCAAGGTCTGGATTTCGAACCAACGTATAAATTTCAAGCCGATTGCAGGTGCTGAGGATGGATGCCTCAATCACCTGCTCATTGCCGCGGAGCGATTGAAGAGACGTCTCCATGGTCTGCTCAGGAATGCTGAGCTTTTCCCGGATTTCAACCGGTGCCGTGCGATGGCTTAGGCCGACAACGGCGATATGCATGGAGACGTTCCTCTCAACCGGGAGTGACGATCAGTTCAGAGCAATGCTCTGAGCCCCATCCTTCATGTGGATGGTGGTGGTGAAACTGCAGGTGTTGTTCATGTTGCTGATGATCAAGCTGCTGGTGCGGGTGCAATCAGCTTCAAACTTGACACCGTTGAACAGAAGTCCATCAGTGATGCCGCTTCCAGCAAAAACAACATGTTCGCCGCAAGCGAGTTCCGAGGCTTCATACACCTTATCTGGATCGGTGATGCCCATCTCGGCCAGACGCTGCAAGTTGCCTTCCTTCGTCATGTCCGCCCACTCGGAAGTCTGAGCAATGGCAGGGTCATAGACCAACTGACCCTGGAAGTGACCACCCAAAGCGCGCATGGCAGCGGCGGAGATCACACCCTCGGGAGCAGCACCGATACCCATCAAGCAATGGGTGCCGGTACCAGCAAAACCACAGGCAATGGCAGCTTGTACGTCGCCGTCAGAGATGGGTTGAATACGGGCACCTGTGGCACGAATTTCAGTGATCAGGTCCTTGTGACGAGCACGATCCATCACAACGATGGTGAGTTCGTCAGGAGCAAGACCTAAACACTCACTGAGGATTTTGATGTTTTCGGTCGCCGATTTGCGGATATCCACCTTGCCCTTGGCCGCTGGGGGGGCAGCCAGCTTCTTCATGTAGAAGTCGGGAGCGTTGAACAACCCACCGCGGTCAGAAGCAGCGAGAACGGCCATTGAGCCACGCTGGCTGTAAGCACAAAGGTTGGTTCCTTCGCAGGGGTCCACAGCAAAGTCGACGCCTGGACCAGTGCCGGTTCCAACTTCTTCGCCGATGTACAGCATGGGAGCTTCATCACGCTCGCCTTCGCCGATAACGATCTTGCCCTGCATCTGGATTTTGTTCATGCGCTTGCGCATGGCATCCACGGCTAATGCATCAGCTTCGTCTTTCAGGCCTTTGCCGGAGAGCGTGGCGGAAGCGATGGCGGCCTGCTCGACGATCTCGAGAATTTCCTGAATCAGGGTCTGGTCCACGGGACTCCGGATGGTGGTGTTAAGGGTTGGCGACTCCATCAGGCAGAGCTATCTGCCCTTACCGCAATGGATCTCGACGCCTGAGCGCGGCTCACTGTATCAGTGTCTTTCGGGGGGCTCTCCGCAGGGCCTTCCGTAAAGTCACCCGAGCTTCCTTTCGTATATGTCTGCCGCCCATCGTCCGATTCAAATCATCCCTTCCGTTCTCCCTGCGGACTGGGCCGCGATGGGGCAGTGCGTCAAAGATCTAGAGGCCGCAGGGGTTGATCGAATCCAGTTCGATGTGATGGATGGCAATTTCGTTCCAAACCTGACCTTTGGACCAGAACTGATCAAGGCCTGCCGTAAATACTGCAATGTGCCATTTGAAACACAGTTGATGGTGAGCCAGTACAACTGCGAAACCATGCTGGAGCAGTACGTCGATGCCACCAAGGGTGCCAATGGTGAACCTGGTGTTGTTATTGCTCACGTTGAGGCCAATACACACCTCCACCGCGTCCTGGGACGCATCCGTCAACTCGGTGGCAGCCCGTCTGTGGCATTGAATCCGCACACTCCTGTGGACATGGTCAAAAATGTTCTTGACCTTGTTGATCACGTGCTGGTGATGACGGTTAATCCTGGTTTTGGTGGTCAGGCTTACATACCAACAATGCTTGATAAAATCAGCGAGCTTCGAAAAATTATTGTTGACCGTGGTCTTGATGTCGATATCGAAGTTGATGGTGGAATCAAAGCAAACTGGACTATCTCTCAGTGTTGCGCCGCTGGAGCAAACTGTTTCATTGCAGGTAGTGGAATGTTTGCTTACCCGAGCTTGAAGGAAGGCTGCGACGATCTACGTCGGGTGGCAACGGATGCTCAGGCCGGTACTGTTTTGGCAACACCAGACTGATTAATTAAGACCGCCGAATCAATCTTGGCCCTGAATGTTTCAGGGCTTTTTTGTTGATTAATTGATTAATTGATTCATTTAATCTGGCCGTATGCCGATCTGATCCCGCCAAAGACTGACAAGTTCGCGAGCTCGAGCCTGAGTTGACAGTTGATTTGGAAGCAATTTTCGACTGTATGCATCATCGAGCAACGTATCAATCCACTCAAGCGCCTCGACGTCGCGATGCCAATTTGTCTTGCCATTCATGAATAAAATCAATCAAATAAGTCTCAAAAAATGTCAGGCTTTGCCGCTTGGCAGCTGTGCGCGGTAGTCATCGGAGATGCAGTCGAGTATTCCGTAAATGTATTGATCGCTTGCCCCAATTTTTTGCTGGAGTTTTTGAAGTATCGTCCGAATATCTTCCATTGCGGAATTAACATCCTGCGTGGCCGATTCATCCGAAGGTGTCCAAGGTTCCGACTCAGTAGCTACACTGACTATATTGATTGATGACTCAGGTGTAACGCGCTTGGGGGGTTGATGAGAAACTCCACGACGCACCTCTCTATTTTTTGGGGCTGGCATCGATGTCATTATTTTTCTAATTTTATGTAATCATACTTCTTGGCATTCGTCGAACAAACACATTGAATTGTCAAAACCAACAGTCTGCACAACCTAAAAACACAGAGCTGCTTTCAGGTCCATCCTTCGAGCGTCTTCCAGCCCCATCAAGGTCTGCAAAGTGGCCTGTAGAACAGTGTTTCAAGCAAAATTAATCCAGGTGTAGACCGTAAGGGAAGGCCATCGACATTGAAATGATGCTTGAATCGTACATTCGTAGCTCTGCGTGGGATTTAATAAGGATAATATTGCTGAATCTGAATCTGAATCTGAATCTGAATCTGAATCTGAATCTGTGATCTGTGCAGTGATCTGTGCAGTGATGCCCTTTGTGTGATGCACTTGATGTGATGCCCGAATGAGAGATGATTTGATCATTTCACCCAAGTACGTCTAACCAAGATAGGCAGAGATTAACTGTGAATGGAACAGACTAGTTGTGGCTTAATTCCTGGCTGATGTGTTTCGCGATCCGATTTTAGTTTTTCTAATGTATTTTTTTGTGCTTTGTACTTCATGGCTGGATTAATTTTCTCTATATTGTTATGCGTTGCGAAGTCAATGTGATGTCGCGAATGGCTTCGAAGATGTACTAGCTTTCGTCCTCTATTTCTTGCTTGGTTAATGTTTCTATGATCGGGCAATAGCGATCAGCAACGGCTTGTGCTGTTGGATCATCATCGACGTTTAACCATCCTTTATTGCCAAAACCACTGAAATCTCCCTTGCGATCAAAGGTCATGTCATCGCAATCCAGTTGGTAACGGAAGCTTCTCCGTTCTACTCCTCCTGGCTTTGCTGGGGTGTAGCTCGGTGCTACATAGCCGACTTGCTTACAGGTTGTGGTTTTGCTTTTGTTGTTAAATCCATACACCGTATTGCATTGCTTGGTTCCAGGTTGCCCTGGATTCCATTGAGCAGGAGTCCCTTCATATGCATTAAGGGTTATGCCAGTAAACGTTAAATATCGACCGTAACTCCCCCTCACCTTTTGCTGTTGAACGGATTCCGGCCTGTATTCATGATCATTCGGCTTATCGACGACAACTTGTCCTGGAGACGGTTCATCGTGATAGTCCCTGCAACCTTTGTAGTCTGCAGCGTTTAAGCAGGGATCGGCTGTCGGTTGTGCAAAGGCCTGGCTACAAGCCATCAGAATGACAAGACATTGAGGATGCCATCTCATTTGTTTGATTCGATTCGCTCCAAGACTACGATCAATTTGATTCCACATACAGTCACGCTTCTTGCAGGATGTGTCTGACTGTTCAATTCAATACGATCAGCTCTTCTTAGAGGAGATATGACTCGGATATTCTCAGGCATTGGATTTATTCACCCGTTTCTGTTGTGAAGTTCTCTGGAGGCCTGGTTAAAATCCTTTGTTTATGATTCAACGAATAATGGTTATATTTGGAAAATCATGAGCCACTTGATTGTGATTGATTTATGGAAGAGTTCGGCACAAGTTGATTCAATTGAATTTGCACAAGGCAGTTCCAAGTATCAGTAAAAAACGTAATCACTGTGTTGTTGGTTGGAAATCTCGATCGAGCTTCGCTTTAGATTGAACTTTGGCGAGAAAATTTGGTTTGCAGTTTGAATCGATGCGGCCCCATCGATGTTAAAAAATTGGCTCATGGATGTGGCCCATTGAACCAGGGTTAAACGATTTGTGTCTGGCAGACTCTGCAGAGGTATTGTCAATTTCAGTGGCAGACCAATGGAATGTCCCCCACCGCACCAGGTGCATTCAGTTCCGACTTTGATGCTGACATTCTTGAAGCATTCAAGGCACTGTGCCAAAAGCATGGGAAGCCATACAAACAGGTGCTTGAGGAGCTCATGGGCCTTTACCTGGACTCTCAAGGCATGGTGCTTGATCAAACCTCTGTTCCATCGCTCACTGAGACGGTTGCAGCCTCAAGCAGCATTACAACCAGGGGAACCTACGCTGAGATGCTGGAACGATTGGAGAGGGTCGAAACGGATAACAGAGAATTCGTCAGCGCTTTTGAAATCCTGATCCACAGGATCGATGCACTTGAAGGTCAGGTTGTTTGCAAGGATTTGGAGAAAAGGGTTGAGCATCTTGAAAAGGCCATCCAATACAGACAAAGTAAATCCCAGATCTAATACCTTTTTTTACTCGTTTGCAAGCCAGATCAATAGTGATAGGGTGTAGATGATTTCTTTTTATTGTTGTGACGCATTGCCGTAAGCACTTTTTCATCATAGAAAAGCTACGCCTTAAGGAGAAAACTTCTTTTGATGTGGCCAATAAACTTGATGGAATGATCTGTAAGGCAGAGCAATACGCTGGAAGGCCGAGAAAGTGGTACGCAAGTGATTTAAGTGATTTGCAGTATCAAGTAAGTGTGATGATGGAATACTTCTCACAAGATACAACCGTTGTATACGAATATCTTTCGTCCATCCTTCAATGGGATACGGTTGAATATGTCGTGAAGGGTGAAAACGATATTCCTACCTTGAAAGAGCGATTCGTTGCAGACAAGTCAGAGCAACTGTCCTGGGATAATCCCTCCTAAGGTTAAGCACTTCGAAGGTTTGCAGGTTTAGCTTTTAGTAAGTAACAAGATGCGGATTGATTCAAACCGCCCGATCTTTGTAGACCGATTGACTAGACATCGACTTGTCAGTACTCATTCGTCTGATTGCTGTAAACACAATTGAGTGGTACCTCTGAACATCATTTGCTGGAATGGTTGCCACTATTTGGATCCACCCAAGTCGACACTGGCTCGAAAAGGACATATTCGCCTGATGCAGGCAGCCACGATGTTCAGACATGATCATTTTCGATCAGATTGAGCTGAATGACTCACTTGCAGCGAACCTTCGCCATAAGCTGGCTTTCGCAACAGATTTAATCCCCCTATTGTTGTCTGTCATTTCCATTGAACCGGCTAGTGCCCAAGCTCGATCAAAGGTGGTGGCGGTGTGAAAAGCAATCGTGGTGGTCAGGTCAAAATGAATCCTGGCTCCAGTGGTTCTGTGAAAGTGCAAGGTGCCGGCGGTAGAGGTGTTAAAAAGAAGTGTTAATCGCCTCTACTGCTCAATTAACCAATACCGTCCTTGACGGACTCTGCGAATCAATCATCCAGGCTGTCGGTTAATCTCTATTTCTGGATTGATGTTTGGTTAATTACTTTGGATTCGATACTCTTTGTTTTTACAATTATTTTGAGCTGTATTTTTAGATTTGTTTTCCTCCAAGGCGTTGTCTTTTTGATTATTCTCGCCATGTATGCGTTGTTCATTCTTGAGGCAACATTGCTTGTCCTGAACCCGTGCAATCATTGGGAATTGGAGATTTTGCCTTGGTCGCCGAGGTGTATCAACAGTTACGTGTTTGCGTGACTTACAAAATGTTGCTGCATGGCGAAATCGCTTTAATAAAGTAGATTCAAATTTTTTATGCTCAAGAAAGCAACTTGTTTTGCAGCGCTTCTCCTGATGGCTGCATGTTCCTCTGGATCAGTCAGTGATGATGCGTCCAAGGATCAATCATCTGAATCGGCCGGTCAGGAGCAACCTGTTGCGAGCAACAGTGATGTCGAAGCCTATGAGCAGAATGAAACTACTCTTTCCGGAGAACAGAACAATAATGATTTTGTCAATAAGCTCGATGATGAAGATCTTGTCGCTGCTCTAAGAGAGGGTGGACATGTCATTTATATCCGACATGCGAAAACAAATAAGGATTGGGGTGATCAGATCAGTCCTGAACTAGATCTTGATGACTGCAGCACGCAGCGTCAATTAAGCGATGAAGGTAAGGTTGACGCCAAAGAGATTGGTGAGGGCATTAAGGCTGCCGGAATTCCTGTGGGAAATGTCATTTCCAGCGAATATTGTCGTGCCTATAACACTGCTGATCTGGCTTTCAGTACTTACGCAAAGGACTCCAATCTGAACTTCCTTCCCTGTGTGGAGTGCACGCCTGAGGACTACAAGACATATGCTGAACGTGTTTCTCCCTTGATGTCTGCGCAACCAGAGGATGGAAAAAACACCTTCCTCGTGGGGCATGACGATCCCTTCCAGGGTGTGACGATGCCGATCGTTCCTTCCAATGGAATTTACCCAGCACCCATGGGCGTTGCCTACGTTGCTAAACCGCTTGGGGACGGCAAATTTAATCTTGTGGCAAAAATCCTGCCTAAACAGTGGCAGGAGCTCGCTGAGTTCTGATTCAGCTTCAAATCAGAACCAAAGTTTCATAGAGCTGCGCTGATCCCTAAGGGGGTCAGCTTTTTTTTATTCAGGAGCACTCATTATTTTGTCGTATAGATCGACAGGAGCTTTTCAGGCTTTCTGTCTTTTCATTTGCAAGCAGGCCTAATTTAAGTGCGTGTTTATCAAGAATTTGGCTTAAGACGTTGCTTGTTTTGGTTAGTTGCTAGGCATTTTTTTGTTTCAACTATTGGATATTGGCGTCTAGGCTAGCTGCTTATTCTTGCTGTATTTTGTCCATCGATGGGGCGAGTTTTCTATTGGCCTTGACAGATATTGTTTGTGATCTAGTTGTCAATAAAATCGATAGATTGATTTGATTGTTGTTGATTTTTGGAGCCAGGAGTTGCTTGACTTTATGTTCTTGTTGATTGTCTAGATAGCATGGTTTTCTTGTTGACAGTAAGAGAAGGCTTTGTGGTTGATTCCTATGAAAGAAACCAGCCATAGCTATGCAGGCCGATGCCTAGCAGGTTGACTCCGATATAGCAAACTGCGATCACAATTAACCCGGCAACGGCGACCAGCGCTGGGCGCCGCCCTTGCCAACCTCGGCTCAACCTGGTGTGCAAATAGGCGGCATACACAAGCCAACAGATCAGGGCCCAGGTTTCCTTCGGATCCCAGCTCCAATAACTGCCCCAGGCTTCATTGGCCCAGACAGCACCGCTCACAATGCCCACTGTGAGCATTAAAAAACCCACCGTGATGGTCCTGTAACTGAGGCTGTCCAGCTGTTCGTTCGTGCTGAACTCCACCGATTGAAGCTGGATCAGGCCACCCTCTGTCGTGGCCACTGCTCTGCGGTAACCACCGCTTCCAATCGAGCTGCTCCTAAGTTCAAGAGCTTCTCCCCTGTCCGTGAACAGGACGGCCAGGGACAGCAGTGATCCCACCAGCAGAGCGGCATAGCTCACCATGATCACGCTCACATGCATGACCAGCCAGCTGGAGCGAAGGGCAGGAACCAAGGGGGCGGAGGTCTGCAACTGATCGGGCAGAGCAAAACTTGCAAAAGCGATGCAACCGAGACCCATGGGGGTGGCAGCAGCCGCAACAATCGGCGATGGCCAGGTGCGTTCCACCAGCAATTGCGTGAGCGTGCAGGCCCAGGCCAGGAAGCAGAGCGATTCGTAGAGATTGCTGATCGGAAAATGACCCGATTCCCACCAACGCAGAACCAGTTGCGTTGTGAGCAGAAGGTTGGCGACCGCCACCAGAAGTTGCACCACGCCGGTGCGCTGGGCGGAGGACGCCGACCAGAACGCGATCGGCATTGCAAGCAACAGGAGCACAAACGCCCCAAAGCCCAGTCCGGTTACCAGATCAAACGGAAGGCTCAGCAACACTTCGGCGAAACACGACTCTGATTCTGCCGGAATGGATCATCGACTGGCTTGCCGCAGTAACAGGCCTCCACCTCCCAGAGAGAGCAGTAGCGGCATCCATGCAGCAAGCACCGGTGGCATGGTGCCTTTGACACCCAAGGAACTGAAGCTGAACCCCACCACGTAGTACACGCAGATAATTCCAAGCGCGAGCACAAACGAAAAACTGCGGCTGGTTCTGTAACTGGGGAGGCATCCAAGGGTGGCTCCGAAAAGGCCGAACACCAGGCACGTGAGCGGTACGGTGAATTTCTCCTGAATTCGTACCTGAATTTTGCGGGCATCCTTGATGCTTCCGGCTTCCAAATACAGGCGTTCTGCCTGAAGAGCTTCTGCGACCGTCATGTTCACGGCATCTTTCTCAACCGCAGCTAAACGAAGTGGGCCTGAACCAAGTGGGTAGACATAACGATCAAAGCCCACCTTCGTGGAGCTTCCGTTGGGGTTCAGGGTGAGAATCTGGCCGTCAAAGAAGTCCCAACTGGCCTGCCTTTCATTCCAGGTTGCTTTTTCTGCCATCAGCATCTGTGTGAAAGCGGCCCGCGTGAAATCGAGAACAGTCACATCGCGCATTTCCCCTTTCTCAAATCGACGCGCATAGAACAGTTGCGTCAGCCCCCGCCGAGTGTCTTCATCGACTGCCCCACTGCGGACCCCGAAACGGGGGTAAATGATGTCCTTTCCAGTCTCTGAGGCAAGAGAACGTCCCAGTGCCCTACGCAGTGATGCCTCGGCATAACGCTCACTACGTGGAACCACCACGTCGTTGAGGACGAAGCTGAACACTGTCATGACGAGCGACAGCGCAAGTGCCGCTGAAATCATCCGAATGGTGGTGACACCAAGGCTGCGCAGCGCTGTCAGTTCGCTATTGGATGACAGTCGGGTGAACACAAACAATGAGGCCATCAGCGTCCCGATCGGAACCGAAAAAGCCAGCCAGCGAGGAGTGCTGAGCATCAGAACCTGAGCGGCGATCCCCACCGGCAAGTTCTTGTCCACAATTTTGCGGATCAGTTCGAACATCACTCCGCCGGTGAGCAGCAGCAGGGTGAACAACGCAATGAAGAACAGCAGCGGCCCCACCAGCTCCTTCAACAACCAACGGTCGAGCAGTGAGAGCCGCATCCAGGTGGCGCGACGGATCCTGTTGATCACAGCTGAAAAGCCTCCCCCAGGTAATAACGACGCACGAGAGGATCGTGGGCAACGTCCTGGGACTTGCCGCTGGCCAGAATGGATCCTTCGGTGAGGATGTATGACCGGTCGGTGCTGGCCAGGGTTTCACGAACGTTGTGATCGGTGATCAGGATTCCCATGCCACGGCTGCGCAGTTTCTGAATCAATGCCTGAAGATCCGCCACAGCAAGTGGATCCACCCCAGCAAAGGGTTCATCCAGCAGCAGATAACGCGGTCCTTCAGTGCCGACGGCCAGGGCTCGTGCCACTTCACACCGGCGTCGCTCACCACCAGAGAGCTGGTACCCCCGTCGGTCGACAAATGCTGAAAGCTGGAATTCCTCAATCAGCTGATCGCGTCGATTAATCCGATCCGAGCGTTTGAGCACCGTTTGCTCCAAAGCGACATCAAGGTTTTCACGCACGCTGAGCTGGCGAAAAACACTGGGCTCCTGAGGGAGGTAGCCGAGGCCAAGGCGTGCCCGCTGAGGCATGGGCAGAGTCTCAACATCACGACCATCCATCACCACCTGCCCCGCATCTGGACGCAGCAACCCGATCACAAGGTTGAACGTGGTGGTCTTCCCAGCTCCGTTCGGTCCAAGCAGTCCGACAACCTCACCTGGATTCAGATCAAGATTCACCGAATTCACCAGCCGGCGACCTCCCAGGCTGATCGAAACATTCTTGAGGGCCAGACTCATTGTGCGACGGCTGCCCCAGGATCCTGAAGAGACCAGCTGCTGGTCACCTGATCGCCGGCGGTGGTCGTCGCAAGGGTCCGCTGCTCGTCGAGCAGAACGGTGACTTGATCAGCGCGAAGGGTGTGACCATCGGTTTGGACGACATCGACATCACCGCTGAGGACAATGCGTTGTTCCCGACTGAAGTACTGCGCCTGCCGTCCTGTCGCCACGAGACCCCGATCGGCATGAACAAGGCGCACATTGCCACTGGCCGTGATCACACCTGTGGAGCTGTTGGCGGACTGCTGATCCGATTCGATCGTGAGCAAACCGGCCTGAGCGGCTTCCGCTGGAGCTTCGGCGATCTGGGAACGCACTGCTGCTGGTGAAACAAGCAGCACAAGCGGAAGCCAGAGGCGCATTAACCAACGATTCAGCCCCGGCACCACCACAAACAACCCCATAGATCAGCCGAGACTACCGGCGGTTCAGCCCCTGAGATGCAGAACTGGGACAGTGCAGTCTTCAGGATCAAGGTCCTGCTGCAGGGCAGTGAGACGTGAGCGAACGCAGCGGCACAAGCTGTCCAGATCAAGGCCTAGATCCGGTGTGCCCGGTCGCTGGAGACGACCCAGTGCTTCGCCGAAAAGGATTGTGGCTCCACGACTGTTGCCTCGCTGAAGATGCAGCTGTGCAACAGCCACCTGAAGAATTCCCTGAAGGCTGCGGCGTTCAGGGTCAACGGTTTCGTGCCAGAGCTCTTCAATCACATCGTGAGCGGCGTACCACTCCTGGGTGTTGAACAGCTCGATGGCCTGTTTAAAGCGGGGATCCGCCTCAGGCATCAGCGCTTGGCCTTGGCTGGTTTTTTGCCCGGCAGTTTGCGGAGGCGAATCGTCTCGGGAGTGACCTCCAGCATTTCGCCAGGACCGATGTATTCCAGAGCGCGCTCCAGGGTCATCTGCACAGGGGCCTGCAGTGTGTCGAGTTCATCAGCACCAGCGGAACGCATGTTGGTCAGCTGCTTGGTCTTGCAAACGTTGATTTCGAGGTCCTGGGGGCGGTTGTACTCGCCGATGATCATTCCCTTGTAAACCTTGGTGCCCGGACTGATGAAGAACTGACCGCGATCCTCGGCATTCTTGAGGGCGTAGAAGGTTGCGGTTCCTTCTTCAAAAGCAATCAGAACTCCGTTCCGGCGGGTGTCGAAATCACCCATCATCGGTCGGTATTCGTGGAAGGAATGGCTCATGATTCCTTCACCGCGGGTGGCGCGGATGAATTCACCGCGGAAGCCGATGAGGCCACGGGAAGGAACGATGAATTCCAATTGCGTCCGTCCGTCCGCACTGGTCTCCATGTTCTGCATCTCGCCCTTGCGTGTGCCGAGTTTCTCGATGCAGCTGCCCACGGCTTCTTCTGGAACATCCATCACCAGCGTCTCGACCGGTTCGCAGGGGGTGCCATCGATGGTGCGGAAGATGACCTGCGGCTGCGACACCTGGAATTCGTACCCCTCGCGTCGCATGGTTTCGATCAGGATGCCGAGGTGTAATTCACCCCTACCGCTCACGGCAAAACGATCGGGGGAATCGGTGTCTTCCACACGAAGAGCCACGTTGGTGAGCAATTCCCTCTGCAGGCGGTCGCGGACCTGGCGACTGGTGACGAATTTGCCCTCTCTGCCTGCAAAAGGAGAGTCGTTGATCACGAAGGTCATCTGCAGGGTGGGCTCGTCCACCTTGATCAATGGCAGGGCCGTGGGCTGATCGAGGCAGGCGATCGTCTCGCCGATATTGACGTCGTCGAAACCGGCGACAGCCACAAGATCACCGGCTGAGGCTTCATCGATTTCGACTCTTTGAAGTCCCTCAAAGCCCAGCAGCTTGCTGATACGACCTTTTTTGACACTGCCATCGTCCTTGATCAGAGCAGCGCTCTGCCCACCTTTGATCACACCGTTATGAACCCGCCCGATGATGATGCGTCCGAGGAAGTCGGAATAATCCAGAGTGGTGATCTGGAGCTGCAGAGGCTTTTCCGGATCGCCGACCGGGGGCGGAACATGGCGCAGGATCGCATCGAACAGCGGACGCATGTTGTCGCTGTCGGTTTTCATGTCGGGCTTGGCGAAGCCACCGAGGCCACTGCCGAACAGATAGGGGAAATCGCACTGATCGTCATCGGCACCCAGTTCGATGAACAGGTCCAGAACCTTGTCCACCGCAGTCTCCGGATCGACACGGGCGCGGTCGATCTTGTTGACAAAGATGATCGGGCGCAGGCCCTGTTCGAGTGCTTTCTTCAGCACGAATCGGGTCTGGGGCATCGGCCCCTCGTTGGCGTCAACAATCAGCAGGCAGCCATCCACCATGCCGAGCACGCGCTCCACCTCGCCGCCGAAGTCAGCGTGCCCCGGGGTATCAACAATGTTGATTCGGGTCTCGTTGTACGTGACAGCCGTGTTTTTCGACAGGATCGTGATGCCACGCTCACGTTCCAGGTCGTTTGAATCCAACACACACGTTGGAACGGCTTCGTTGTCACGAAAGATGCCCGATTGCGCCAGCAGCGAGTCGACCAGGGTTGTTTTGCCATGGTCAACGTGGGCGATGATCGCGATGTTGCGAATCGCCTTTTGCTGGGGGCTCATACGGGCTGATCGTTAGAAATTGTGATGACGCCCAATGGCGCGTGCTGCAGGTTATCTCAACGTGAGATCTGACTCGATCGCTCAAGACACTTGACACGCGAGCTGTTGAGTGACAAGCAGGTTCATTATTGCCCCTGACCTGTTGACACAACTGAGTTGAGTTGGGGTCAGTTGTGACTGCAATCGCCTTCGACATCCATCCCGCTAAGTGGACTCAGCCGTCTCATTCGGGCGTTTCAGTCCGTCACGACCGAGCCTTGCGCCAAACCCTGCATCCAGGCTGTCCACCCCCGGCGATCGTTCAAAGCGTTCGTGCCGAAGTGACTGCAGCCACTGCGTTGACGTCGGTCGCACCTAAATAATCAGGAGCCCTGCTTGGCGAAACGACGGGCAGCTTCGAATAACCGCAGGGCATCGGCTGTGCCTTCGAAGCGCCAGTGCCACGGTTCATAGAGCACCCCCTGGCTGTTTCCGGCTGGAAACGAAAGAACGAAGTGATAGCGGGCCGCATGGTCCTGCAACCAGAGAAAGGCGGCAGTCTGTTCAAACGACTGGGAAAGATTGGTTTCCGGTGCCCATCCATCACCGAGATCAACGGCGTATCCGGTGCTGTGTTCGGAATATCCCGGGGGAGCGGAGACACGGGCCCGCTCTTCCGGCGTCTGATTCCGTTCCGAGGCCACCTCAAAGAAAATTTCTTCCTGTAGATCCAGGGAACGAAATCCACTCAGCAGTCGCAGATCGATCCCATCGGCCACTGCGGCGATCATCATCGCGTCGAGCGCTTCAGCAGCATCGATATGGAGCTCAATGCCAGGTTGAAACGTGATTCGCTCATCCCGATTCGCTTCCCGGTATGGGAAATGCCCGAGAAGGCGACCATCGGCATCCGGACGCTGACGAAATCCCTCGATCGCCAGATCGACGACGGGTTGTCTGGGAACCAAGAAGGACGGGACGGTGGCGGCAGCCACCACCACGACAGCCAGGGTTGCAGCCGCAAACAGTCCTTTTCCACGCCCTCTGCTGGCGCGATTGCTGCGAGCGGATCTCGACCGCTGCGCAACGGGGATGTCCTCCTTGATTTTGCGACGCGCGGAGGAGGCGCGAACCACGGTGCTGATGCGTGTTGTTTCGATCGTAAGGCTGGGTGCCAGAGAGCTCCAACCTCGACTACAACTGAGTGGTAGCTTCAAAATCACCCCAGCGGAGACAAGCTGAGATGTTGCGTGTTGCAGTTGTCGGGGGCGGTCCTAGTGGATCATGCGCCGCTGAAATTCTGGCCAAGGCTGGCATTCAGACCTGGTTGTTCGAACGGAAGCTCGATAACGCGAAACCTTGCGGCGGTGCGATTCCCCTTTGCATGGTCGAGGAGTTCGAACTCCCCGACGACATCATTGATCGCAAAGTCCGCAACATGCGGATGATTTCGCCCTCCAACCGGGAGGTCGACATCAGGCTGGATCCTCTGGGCTATGACGAAAACGCCTACATCGGTATGTGCCGCCGGGAGGTCTTCGATGCCTTCCTGCGCAACCGCGCCGCCGAGCTGGGAACCACCCTGGTGAACGGCTTGGTGCAGAAAATTGATACCGGGAACAACCGTCAGGGCCCGTACACCCTTTATTACTCCGATTACAGCGCCGGCAGGCCCACCGGTGAACCCAAGACCCTTGAAGTTGACCTGATCATCGGCGCGGACGGCGCCAACTCACGGGTTGCCAAGGCCATGGATGCCGGTGACTACAACGTGGCGATCGCGTTCCAGGAGCGGATCAAACTTCCGGCGGAGGAGATGGCTTACTACGAAGATCTGGCCGAGATGTACGTCGGTACTGATGTTTCGCCTGATTTTTACGCCTGGGTGTTCCCCAAATACGACCACGTTGCCGTCGGCACGGGGACGATGCAGCAGAACCAGAGCTTGATCAAAGGTCTGCAGCGCGGCATCCGTGAGAGGGCCAATAAGCGCCTGTTCAAAGGTGAAGTGATCAAGGTGGAAGCCCACCCGATCCCGGAACACCCACGCCCCAGGCGTGTTGTGGGACGTATGGCGCTGGTGGGTGATGCAGCCGGCTACGTGACCAAGAGCTCAGGTGAAGGCATCTATTTCGCAGCTAAGAGCGGTCGGATGGCTGCTGAGGCGATCGTTGAGATCTCGAAGAGCGGCACTGTCGTGCCCACCGAGAAGCAAATCAAGGCGACTTATCTCAAGCGCTGGGATCGCAAGTACGGCGCCACCTACACCGTTCTCGACATTCTCCAGAGGATTTTCTATCGAAATGACGCTGCCAGAGAAGCCTTCGTTGAGATGTGCGATGACCGCGACGTGCAGAAGCTGACCTTCGATAGCTATCTCTACAAAAGGGTGGTGTTGATGAACCCCTGGCAGCAGATCAAGCTGACCCTTCGAACGTTTGGGAGCCTGGTTCGCGGCACGGCATTGGCACCGTCCGGCTACAACCCGGTGCCGTCAGCCGTTGGTCGTTCCGATGGCGATTTCCTGGCTGAGGAAGCCGCCCAAGCCGTTAAGGCTCAGGCCAAAAAAGATGAGAAGGCCGGCGTCAGCTGACGTCGGCCTGGGCTGAACTACTGACCCTTCTGCCGGTCAGCACCAGCGGCTTCCTTCAGACGCTCGATCCCCCGCTCCAGGTTCCGACCTGGGGCGGTTTCTTTTTTGGTTGTGGACCAGACATTGATCGCGTAGATCACGGAAGCCGCAATCAGAAGGGCTGCCACGACCGTTGCCAATCCACCACTCCCCTGGCGGACGATCACAGGTTGCTGCTGAACCTGAGGTTGCTGGTCGGAATTAGGACGTTGTTCGTCAGTCAATACAAGTTCAATCAAGTCATTGATTGAATAGCTGCATCACATCCGAGCGTCAGCCTTCAGCCCTGAATCAGGTCAAATCGTCCCAGGACGGTGGCTTGATTTCGCAGCACTGCCAACAGATTCAGGCGGTTGCGTCGCAGCTCAGGATTTTCGGCCATCACCATCACGCTGTTTTCGCCATCGAAGAACGACTCAAGAACAGGTGTGGCCTGCACCAACGACTCTGAAAGTTCGCTGTATCGCCGTTCCGAAGCCAGCGGCTGCAGCTTGTTTAGAACATCGAACATTCCCTGTTCACTGCTGGATTCGAATCGCTGCGGATCCACAACGCCATCAACCGCCAGGGTGTGCTCATCCAGATCAGCCTTGGCGGCAAGACGCGCTGCGCGCTGCACAACGGCTTGCACGGCTCCCAGACGGTCGGTTCGCCGCAGGCTGGATAAGAGCTGAATCCGGTCCTGCACATCGATCGGATCCACCAGAAGTCGTTCGAGAGCAATCGACTCTCCTGCCACCGCCTGAACGAGATCGGGCTCATGCCCATCCTCCTCCAGTTGAGACACGATTCTCTGGCGGAGCAACAGGGTCAGATCACTCAGCAGCTGATTGCGATCAACCGCAAATAACGGGAACCGATCAGCCCACTCATCCACGGTCTGGGTGAGCAGCCCCTGAAGGTTCATCCTCCAGCGACGATCCCAGAGGATCAGCATCAGGCCGTTCCCTGCACGGCGCAGGGCATAGGGATCGGACGATCCAGTGGGTCGTTCACCCTTGGCATAGATGCTCAGCAGCAGTTCCAGACGCTCGGCAAGTGCAACAACAGCGCCGGCATCGCTGCTTGGCAGGCGATCTCCAGCTCCGCGCGGCAGATAGTGCTCCACCACTGCCAGAGCGGTTTCACGGGATTCCCCTTCCTCCAGCAGATACTTGCCACCCATTAATCCCTGAAGTTCGGGGAATTCACCGACCATCTGGCTCACCAGATCGTGTTTGCAGAGGTGGGCGGCGCGCAGTGCTGCCGTCCTCTGCACTGCATCAAGTTTCAGCTGCTCCAGCAACAACTGGGTAATCCTCTCGATGCGATCACAGCGATCCCTAAGGCTGCCGAGACCCTCCGCAAAGGTGACCCGCGCCAGTGCATCACGACGACTCTCGCTGGGCTGACGGCGGTCCACACCGAGGAAAAACTCGGCGTCGGCGAGACGAGCACCCAGCACCCGTTCATTGCCCCTGGTGATCAGATCAGATGCCGTCTCGAGGCCATTGCCCACCACCAGAAATTCTGGCCTAAGCACCTCTGAGGCATCGAGCTGAAGGGGATCTGAGTCACCATCGGTGAGTTCCAGGGGCACATAGCGCTGATGGGCCTGCATCACTGTGCTGATCACCTCCGGTGGCAGACCGAGATAGCGATCGGCAATGCGTCCCTGAAGGATCCGGGGTGACTCCACCAGATCGACCAACTCTTTAAACAATTTCGGCGGACAATCCGGGCGAGCCCTGAGTTCTGCAGAGGCCGCATCGATCGCTTCCCGAATCAACGCGGATCGTCGGTGACGATCGACGATCACTCCTGCAGCCTCAAGGGTGGCCAGATACTGATCGGCGTCTGGAATGGGCAGGGGAGCATCGCCGTGGAGGCGATGGCCACGGCTGGTGCGGCCGCTGCACAACGGTGGATCGGCATCGTTCATCTCCACAGGAACAAGCGCGCTACCGAAGAGGGCGACCAGCCAGCGGATCGGGCGACTGAAGCGTTGGGTACCGACGCCCCAGCGCATGAACCGACGGCCCTGCAAGGAATTGATCCAGCCGGGAATCATGGTCTCTAACAGGTCCGTGCTGGCTTGACCTGCTGTATGAACCGTGGCGAAAACGCAGGGTCCCTTAGGGCTGTCGCGTACTTCCAGCGACTCAGGGGCTACACCGCAGCGTTTTGCAAAGCCGATCGCAGCTTGGGTTGGCACTCCGTCCTTGAAGGCCTGAGAGGCGGGTGGACCCTTGCGCTCCTCGCTGAGGTCCGGCTGGCGATCGACCAGGGCATCAACACGAACCACGAGTCGCCTGGGCGTGCCAGTGACCTGCACATCTGCATGATGGAGGCGTTGAACCTTGAGATCCTTTTCAACAACACTCTTCAGTTGGTCGAGTGCCTGGCAGGCGAAATCGGCCGGCAGCTCTTCGGTACCGATCTCAAGAAGAAAGGTGGCAGTCACGGCGTCAACACAACCGCCGGCGACTTTATTGGAAGCCGTTTCGCTACCTTCAAATGAGTCCTTCTTATCAGGGTGAGCCGAGGCTCTGTGGCAGCGACAGACGACATCAACCAGACCCTCCCCAAAGCTGAACAGCGCAAGCTCGACAGCATCCATCTGCGTGATCCTCTGCTCGCTGAGCTCGGTAACGACGAGATCCGTTTCACAGAGGACGGAGTTCAGCTGCTGAAATTCCACGGCAGCTATCAGCAGAACCATCGCGAGCTGCGCAAGTCGGACAAGGTCCGCTGTTGGCAGATGATGCTGCGTCTGCGCAATCCCGGCGGTCGTGTTCCCGCCAGGCTGTTTGTCGCGTTGGACGAGTTATCCAACCGTCTCGGGGATGGAACCCTCCGCGCCACGACGCGCCAGGCGTTTCAGATGCACGGCATCCCCAAAGCCGATCTCAAGGAGGTGATCGGCACGATCGTGCGCAATCTGGGATCCACCCTTGCGGCCTGTGGCGACATCAACCGCAATGTGATGGCACCGCCTGCTCCGTTCGAGAAGGGTGGCTACCCGGTGGCTCGAAGACTGGCTGATGAGATCGCTGATCTGCTCAGTCCCGAAGCAGCGGAGGGATCATTCCTCGACATGTGGGTGGACGGAGATCTCAGCTACCGCTTCAAACCATCCAAGGCTGTGCGCCGTGCCCGTGAGCGCCAGAGCGAAGGTGGAGTGTTTTCCGGCAGTGGATCGGAGCCTCTCTATGGCGATACCTACCTGCCGCGGAAATTCAAGGTGGGTGTCACGGTGCCCGGGGACAATTCCATCGATCTGCTCACCCAGGACATCGGCCTGGTTGTGTTCACCGATCCTTCAGGAACGTTGCGGGGTTGCAACGTGTATGTCGGCGGCGGCATGGGCCGGACCCATAACAAAGAGGAGACTTTCGCCCGCATTGCGGACCCGCTGGGCTACGTCGCTGCGGACGATGTGCTGGATGTGGTTCAGTCGATCATGGCCCTGCAACGGGACCATGGAGATCGGGAGGTCCGGAAGCATGCCCGGATGAAATACCTGATCCACGACAAGGGAATTGAGTGGTTCCGCTCAACCCTGCAGAAGGATTATTTCCATGGTGAGCTCAGGGGCCTCCGCAAGGAACCAAAACCAAAGCTTCTCGACTACCTGGGCTGGCACCGTCAGAAGCCAGGTCTGTGGTTTGTCGGACTGCCGCTCGTCTGCGGTCGTCTGCAGGGAGAGCTCAAGCAGGGATTGCGGAGCTTGGTGGAGACGTATCAGCTGGAGATCAGGCTGACCGCCAATCAGGATCTGCTGCTCTGCAACATCGGCAGCTCCCAGCGCGCTGCAGTCCAGGAGGGGATCAAGAAGCTGGGCTTTGAGGCTCCTGGAGAGACATCTCCCATGGCCCGTCATGCCATCGCGTGTCCGGCTCTACCCACCTGCGGTCTGGCGATCACCGAGTCCGAGCGCATCCTGCCCGATGTTCTCGATCGCATTGATGTTCAGCTGCAACGACTTGAAATCAACAAATCCATCCTGGTGCGGATGACAGGCTGTCCAAACGGTTGTGCCAGGCCATATATGGCGGAACTTGCTCTTGTGGGCAATGGACTCAATCAATATCAGCTCTGGCTGGGTGGCACGCCGAATCTGCAGCGACTGGCCCGCCCCTATCTGGAGAAACTTCCCCTGGACAAACTGGAATCCACCATCGAACCACTGCTGCTCAGCTGGAAAGATGCCGGGGGACGACGCAGCTTCGGTGACCACATCGAGAAGCTGGGAGATCAGGAGGTGAACGACCTGCTGTCCGCTTCGGCATAGATGGCGACGTCAGTTCCGCTGCGCCAGGCCCAGAGCTGATCTCCGTGGGAGTAGTGCCACCATTCATTTGGGTGCTGCACAAATCCGGCTTCGCTCATGACGGATCGCAGCAGGCAGCGACGCTCGTGCCAGATCGCCTGGTTTGTTCCATCCGCCGCTGCACAGAAGTGATCCGGCTCCGAAATTTCGTTGATCGCATCGATCATTCCGCCCATGAACAGCTGACTGCCATCGGTGGATGAGGCGAGGGTGAGATCCACCGCGCCACCGGTGCTGTGGGGTGGTGGAGTGGCCGGGTTGCGACTGGGTTCAGCCCAGAAGCGATTCACGGCTGCACGGACATCGTTCATCCCAGCGGCATCATCGCGATCGACCCCACAACGCTGGGCTTCCTGATCAACCGAGAACTCCACCATGAAGGCCTGGACCGCAACAGGTCGCCAGGCATCGAAGATCGCTAGACGAAGCTCGGGCTGACGTTGCTGCAGTGCCTTTTCAGCTCTGAGCAGGCGTTGCACAACACCGGAACGCAGACGAAATGGATCTGCATCAGGGCCATAGGGCGCACCGACCGAGACGTAGGGGTGTGGTTCCAGCCGCAGCAGCTCCGAGGGCAGAGGCAGCAATGGCTCATGGCAATCCGTGATCGGTCGATCACTCCAGGGACGCATGACCATTCATCGGACCCTTGCATCTTTCCACAGGTTCAGTTCAGTGGCGTGCCGCCGCTCAACCGACGCTGCTGATCGTCCAGTTGCTGCTTGAGCAAGACGTGACCGCCCAGGTCTGGGTCCCGTTTCATCAGCTCCTTGGCGGCCGATCGGGCGTCTTCAAGCACGGCACCGTCATCCGCAAGGCTGGCTAGCGCCAGATCAGGCACACCGGACTGGCGTGTTCCAAGCACCTGCCCAGGTCCACGCAGGCGAAGGTCCATCTCTGCAATCTCGAAGCCATCGGTGGATCGCACAAGCACATCGAGACGCTGACGGGCCTGGGCATTGCTACTCCCGTTGATCAGCAGGCAGTGGGAGGCTGCAGCACCACGGCCGACCCTTCCCCGCAGCTGATGTAGTTGTGCCAGACCAAAACGTTCCGCGTGATCGATCACCATCACGCTGGCCTCCGGCACATCAACCCCCACTTCAACCACCGTCGTCGAAACCAGCACCTGGCTGCGGCCCCCAGCAAAGTCTCGGAGAACCTGTTGCTTCTCAGCACTGCTGAGCCGGCCGTGCAGCAAACCGACTGTCATTTCTGGGAAGACCTCATCCGCCAGCTCCGCATGCACATCAACGGCCGAGCGCAGGTCGAGTTTTTCGGATTCCTCCACGAGAGGTAGAACCACATAGGCCCTCTGGCCGAGAAACACCTCCTCACGGATCAGTTCGTAGGCCTTCTCCCGCTGGGAGGCCCTAAGCATCTGAGTACGAATCGGAGTTCGACCAGGGGGCAACTCATCGATCTGGCTCACATCAAGATCACCGTGGAGCGACAACGCCAGGGTTCTTGGAATGGGTGTGGCCGTCATCGTGAGCAGATGGGGCTGCAGGCCTTTGTTGAGCAGCCTGTCGCGTTGGTGCACCCCGAAGCGATGCTGCTCATCCACCACCACGAGACCCAGTCTCGAGAAAACCACGGGGTCCTCCAGCAGTGCATGGGTCCCCACCAGCACATTCAGGCTGCCGTTGGCCAGATCATCGAGGAGCTGCCGCCGTTTGGGTCTCGGAGTGGAGCCGGTCAGGAGTTCAACGCTGACATGCAGTTGCGGCAACCACTGGCAAAGGTTGCGGTAGTGCTGTTCAGCCAGCACCTCAGTGGGGGCCATCAGTGCTCCCTGCCAACCCGCACTGATCGTGCTGAGTAAAGCGGCGATGGCGACAACGGTTTTGCCTGACCCCACATCACCCTGCACCAGGCGGGCCATCGGTTCTTGGCGTTGCAGATCAGCTTGAATTTCGGCGAAAACCCTCTGCTGTGCATTGGTGAAGGAAAAGGGCAGGAGAGCGACAAAATCTGCTACCAGACCCGTTGCGGGTGAGGCCGGATCCAGCTGTGGAGACGGGCGTTGACGAAGGTCCCTGCGGCGTCCGAGCAGACCCAGCTGCAGCAGCAGAAATTCATCGAACACCAGCCGACGTCGCGCCTGGTCCAAAGCCACCTTGTCGCTGGGGGCATGCAACCCCTTGAGTGCTTCGCTGCAGCTGATTAAATTCCATGCCTTCATCTCGTCGATCGAGAGGGGCTCCGGCCATTGGCTGGTGAGAGGAAGAACCTGATCGAGGAGCTGACGAAAACGATCGGATGCAACACCCTCCGTCAGCGGGTACACCGGCAACAGACGCCCAATGCTGCGGGAGCGGACCGGTGCATCGCTGCTCTCCAGAACCTCGATCAGAGGATCCTGAAACGTGAGGCCATAGCCTCCATCTTTGACCAATCCGCTGACCGCCACCGTTGCGCCCATCGGATACAACCGCTGTTGACCCTTCAGATAGGCGGTTGAGCTGAAACGGCGTCCAGCCAGAAAACGACTGACCTTGATTCGCCCTGTCGGATCCTGAAGTTGTAATTCGAGGATGGCAAGGTTCGGGTTGCGGGGGCTGACGAACCCATTGCATCGCCGGATCGTTGCCACGATCGTTGCGGTTTCACCAGGCTCCAGAGCTTCAATGCGGCGACGGGTCGCGTAATCGACGTGGTCCCGCGGATAGTGCTTCAGCAGATCGCGCACCAGCAGCAGGCCGATGGAAGCCAGTCGACCCGCCAACTTGGGACCGACCCCCTGGAGTTGGGTCAGGCCACTGTCGAGTGCCAGGGGCCTCGCGGTGGTGTTTCGTTCCGGCTGCTTCAGTTTCAGTCGTGGTGGAGCCATCGGAGCTGAGGGCTCCAGGCGATGGCGCAATTCATGCAACCACTGGCGTGTTTCAGTGACCAACCTCCTGCGTCCGGAGTCGGCCAGATCTGCGTAGTTGCCATAACGCTGTGTGAGTCCTTCAAGCCGTTCCGGAGCACCGGGTGGAAGCAGGCCCTGCGGAGGTTGCGACAGCTGCTCCTGAAGGAAGCAATCAAAACGCTGGCGCCGGCCCTGAAGGTTTGAACAACCGCGGTCACTTTCCAGCGTCAGTGCCTGTTGAAGAGGCCGCAGCCAGTCCAGAAGCTGACGCAGCTGGTCCTGGGTCAGCCCTCGGGCTTCAGGCTGCTGGGATCGGATGAACTCTGCCAAGGGGTAAGGGCCTCGCGATCCAGGCAGCGGCGCTCCCAATGGCGCTGCTGACGCACCATTGTGATCAGTTCCCGCTGCTGGTCGCGCAGTCGGCGTCGACAACGTCGCAGGCGATGGCTGTCGAATTCCAGCTCACTGAACCGAAGCAGAACACAGAGCAGGTCCATCCCCTGATCGAGCTCGCCCATCGGTAAGGGCAGCCGGAGGCGGAGAAGGTTGGAGGGAGCCGCCTGGATTTCCATCTGGCCGTTGATGACCGCCTCAAGCAGGTTCACCGGCAGCAGCGCTTGAGCCAGGCCGCTGCGCAGCATCTGGACGTTGACAGCGTGCGACAGATTGCGCAGCCGACGCGACAGAGCCAGGTCCATGCCGTCCATCCACTGCAATAACGCATCCGGCATGGTGGGCAGAAGATGGTCGTCGGGTTCAGCTGACGCGGTCTTTACATCTCCGGACGTGAGCTGAGCTGGATCGTTTTGGTGCTGAAGAGCTTCGCCAGCCAGTTCGAACAGCGATCGCAGAACATCCAGATCCGGCTGGTCAGGTTCGTTGTTGTCGGAACTGTCTGGGGATGGAGAGGATTGAGAGGGCGGGGATGCCGCAATCGTTTCGTTTGGTTCAGCCTTTGGTGGTTTGTAGCCAAACCGCTGGGGCTGATCGAGTGGGGGACGAAGACTGAGTTCCACAGATCCCGGCTGCGGGGCTTCGGGTTCAGGAGGCTGATCAGGGGTTGCAGTGGTCTGGTCAGCAGCATCCTGAAGGCCCTGGAGCATCTGGCGGCTGGCACGGGCCTTACGACGACGGTGTTCTCGTTGCATCTGGCCGGCCAGATGCATCTGCTGCTCGACAGTCAGCAACACGGAGCAACGCTGGGTCAACTGTGAAACAGCAGCGTGAAATCCCTGACGCTGCGGTTCCGGCATCCTGCTGAATCGGAGTGGATCCGACTCGGAAATCAGTTGAAAGAGAGCCTGCCGCACAGCGGGGTCCAGTTCCTCTCGCAGGATCTGGAGATAAAGCGCAGCCTCGCGATAAACGGCAATCGAACGGAGCCGGCACAGCTTTTGAAGGCGTGCCAGCTGTTCGACGGGATCATGGGCGGACAAAAAGTCCTGGCTCTGCACCGGAATCAGCCGGCCTGCATGGAAGCGACTTCGGCGGCGAAATCGTTTTCCTCAACTTCAATTCCCTCACCAAGGGTGTACCGCGTGAACCGACGCACCTTGACGTTTTCACCGATTTTGCCGGCGGTCTGCTTGACCAGCTCGGCCACGGAGATGGAGCTGTCCTTGATGAAGGGCTGTTCCATCAGAGCAAGTTCCTTGAGGCGCTTGTTGATCCGACCCTCAACAATTTTTTCCTTCATCTGCTCAGGCTTTCCATCCAGGTCATCGCGACCCATTTCGATGGCTTTTTCCCTTTCACGAATTTGAGCCGGGATCTCGTCTGTGGTGACATATTCCACTCCTGGGCAGGCAGCCACCTGCATCGCGACATCGCGCAGCAGCTCCTGGAACAGGTCACCACGGGCCACGAAGTCGGTCTCACAGTTGACTTCGATCAACACACCCACGCGTGCACCTGTGTGGATGTAGCTGCCAATGGCACCTTCAGCGGCGGTGCGGCCAGATTTCTTTTCAGCGCTGGCAATGCCTTTCTGGCGCAGCCATTCAATGGCCTTTTCACTGTCGCCGTCGGTTGCTGACAGAGCCTTCTTGCAGTCCATCATTCCCGCGCCGGTCTTGTCGCGGAGTTCTTTGACAAGCTTTGCGGATACGGCAGCCATCGGAGGTTGTTAGCGGTGGAATAAATAGAAAACGCCGCCGTGACGACGAAGCGACACGGCGGGGTGAAGTTAGCGGTTCAGAGAGCTTCAGCCCTCGGTGGAGTCACCACCACGCTGCTCGTTATTGCCGTGACGGCCTTCATTGATGGCGTCGGCGAGGCGACCAAGCACCAGTTGAACGGAACGCACAGCGTCGTCGTTGCAGGGGATGGGCACTTCGCAGAGGTCAGGGTCGCAGTTGGTGTCGAGCATCGACACCAAGGGGATATCGAGCTTGCGGGCCTCAAGCACAGCATTGGATTCACGACGCTGGTCCACGAGCACCACAACATCCGGAAGACGCCGCATGTTCTTCAGGCCTCCGAGATACTTCTGCAAACGCTCGAGTTCGCGGCGGAGAACAGCACCCTCTTTCTTCGGACGCATGGCGATGGCGCCACTGGACTCCATCCTTTCGAGGTCCTTCAGCCGATCGATCCGAGCCTTCATCGTGGTCCAGTTGGTGAGCATGCCGCCCAACCAGCGCTGGTTCACGTAAGAAGCACCGCAGCGGGCTGCTTCCAGTGCCACCACTTCAGAAGCTTGTTTCTTGGTGCCGACGAAGAGAAAGCGTTTGCCGCTGCGCGCAGCGGAGCGAGTCCACTTGTAGGCGTTGTTCATGCAGACGGCGGTCTGCACGAGGTCGATGATGTGGACACCATTGCGCGCGCAATAGATGTAGCGCGACATCTTGGGATTCCAGCGGCGGGTTTGGTGCCCAAAGTGGGCACCCGCCTCCATCATTTCGGAGAGAGTGACAACAGCCATGACTTGAGGTTTCGGGTTCGCCTCCACCTGCCAGGGATGAAATTCGGTGATGCCAGAAGGCGTACGCCGGATTCACATGCACCCGAAACGGGCAGGTGTGCGGTGTGAAAGAACTCGTTGAAGTTATCAAAACGCCGGGCAGTGCAAGCCATCCCGGCGTGCTTCTCGGAACATTGCACGCACACCGATGCGATTCAGGGGCAAGCGCAGAAGCTCCATGGCCGTGCCGGAATAACCGCGACGAATCAACCAGCGCAACAACGGCAGCAGTGTTTGTTCGTTGATCAGCCCACCAAGCGTGAGCAACTCCCAGAGAATCCGGTGCAACCAGGTGAATTGAATGATGAACCGCACTCTCCTGGTTGGGTGCTTGCGGTAAAACAGCAACCCCATCCGAGCCCGCTCGCCCTCCACCTCAATCAGCCGAGGAATCTGATCGAGGCTGAGTGCCGGATGCCAGTGGTAGCCGACCGCATCCGGGCATTTGATCAGACGCACCCTCATTCGCCGCAGCCGTTCGCCCAACTCCAGATCTTCCCAGCCGTACAGGCGGAAGCCTGTGTCGAACAATCCGGATCGCTGAAGAATGCTGCGATCGATTGCCACATTGCCTGTGGCGAAATAGGCCCAGGAGAGATCGCGAAGTTTGTGCCGCTCCTTTGTTGGCTCTTCAAAGTTGGCGGTGTTGATGACAGCGCCATAGGTGAAGCAGAGCCGGTCACCCGTGCGACCCCAACTCTGCTGGAGCGCTTCGGCATGCTTCGCAAGAAACACGGGGGTGACAACAAGGTCACTGTCGATGAAAACGATGACATCTCCCCGGGCATGCTCAACACCACGGTTGCGACCTTCGGCAGGGCCGCCGTGAACCTGCTCAATCAGCCGCACATGGGCAAAGCGGTCCGTGTTCTGACGCAGCCAGGTGGGTGTTCCATCGGTGGAGCCGTCGTCCACCACGACCACCTCGTAGCGCTCAACCGGTGTGCCGCTCGTCTGCTGCTGCTCCAAGGCCAACAGACATTTCTCAAGTATTGGCCGGCGGTTGTAGGTCGGAATAACGACGCTGAAGAACATCGCGGCAACCGGCACAGCAGAAGATCTCAGATTACGGCCAACAAAAAGGGGGCAAGGCCCCCTTCAAAACTCGATTGACAGACCAGACGATCAGTCGGCAGCTCCACCATTGTTGGCTGTGCCTGTCACACCGTTACCGGCCCCTTCGCCACGGCCGTCATTGCGCATCTTGCGCTTTTTGAACTTGCGGGCGTAGGCGCGGTTGCGTTCCTGCTTTTCTTTCTTCAGGTTTCTGCGCTTGGCCATTCGGTGTTGGTCTTTTATGAATAATTTGATCTTACTCAATCAGGTGGCAACAGAGATCCGTCCTCCATCCGCAGGATCCGATCGGCCACATCGAGGATCCGTGGGTCGTGCGTCACGATCAGCACGGCACAGTCCTGTTCGCGGGCCAACCGTCGCAATAGCTCCACCACCTCTCGGCCTGTTGCACCGTCCAAGGCTGCCGTCGGCTCATCCGCCAGCAGCAACCGTGGATGGGCGGCAAGTGCCCTGGCGATAGCGACCCGTTGCTTCTGGCCACCGGAAAGGTCGTGGGGCAGTTTTCCCATCTGGTCTTCGAGTCCAACGGATCGGAGCCAGTGGCGAGCTTCATCCCGACGGGCCCGATAACCCAGATCAGGCAGCAGATCGGAACCCATCTGAACGTTCTGCTCAGCGGTGAGGCAGCGCAAAAGGTTATGGCCCTGGAAGATCATCCCGATCCGGCGCCGAACCTGCTGCCTACGACGACGCCCTGCACCATCAAGCCGTTCTCCCAGAACATTCACCGTGCCCTGCTGAACCGTTCGCAGTGCACCGATGAGGGTCAGCAGGGTTGTTTTTCCGCATCCTGAAGGCCCGGTCAGCAGAACCACTTCTCCAGGCTCAATCTTGAGGCTGATGTTCTGAAGCACCGTTCGGAGCATTTCTCCTTGGCCGAATGCATGGCTCAGAGACTGGATTTCAACGGCTGGCATCAGAAGATCTCCGCCGGATCCGCATCTACAAGTCGTCGCATCGCCAGGAGCGCCGAAAGCATGCACATCACCAGAATCATTCCGCCGACAGTGAGAGCCCTAGTGGCATTCATTCCCACGGGGAGGCTCGTGGCATCACGCACGAACCAGTAGAGCCCCTGACCAGCCAGATAAGCGGGGATGTATCCCATCACGGCCAGATAAAAACCCTCTCGCACCACGACGCCCAACAGATGGCTGAGGCGGTGGCCCATCGCCATCAACGTGGCGTACTCCGGGAGATGGTCGCTGACGTCTGTGTACAGCACCTGATAGACGATCACACATCCCACGACGAAGCCCATGGCGGCTCCGAGGGTGAAAATGAAGCCGATTGATGTGCCGCTTTTCCAGTAATTTTTTTCGAAGTCAATAAACCCCTGCTTGGTGAGAACTTTCACGTCGTCGGGGAGTCGCGACTGAAGCCTTTCCACCACCTGCTGCGGATCCGAGCCAGGGCGCAATCGGATCAAACCCACTTCGATCGATCCGGGCGGTTTCTGGGGTGCCAGGTCCAGAAAGGTTTCCGTGCTGGTGAGCAGATTGCCGTCAGCTCCAAAGCTCGTGCCAAGGCTCACCAGCCCTTCAACACGGATTCTGTTGCCTGCGATCTCGGTTTCGACCGTTCGTCCCTCGCGATACCAATCGGCGATGGGGCCGAACTCTGGGCGAGACAACTGATCGAAGAGGATCCGACCCTTTTGTTTGAGTGCTTCCGTCTTCTGCGAAAGGCTGGGATCAACAAAAAAAGGATCGTCTGGATTGAATCCCAACGCGAGAATCGCGCGGTTGAGACGCGTCTCCGGGTTTCTCCACAACATCAGGCCCCAGTGAACGGGACTCACGCCCTCAACGGCCGGGTCAGCAAGGGTCTGAACCAGCCGTCTGCGTGGAAAACCCGCCATCCGAATCGAACTGGCGGAACGGGGACTGATCAACACCAGATCGGCATCAAACAACCGGTGCACCGTGACGCTGGCATCAAAGAGGCCGTCCCTGAAACCCAGTTGCATGAACATCAGGATCCCGGCGAAACTGATGCCTGCCAGGGCCACCAGCAGACGGACAGGCTGGCGTGACAGCAACAACCAGGACAGAGGAATTCGTCGCCCCTGCCAAAGGTTTCTCATGGTTCGAACCGGGCGATCACCTTCAAACCAGCCAGCCTGAGCACGCGACGGGCATCGTCATCGTCCAGTGCCACCAAGACCTCAACCACGCGCGCATCGGCATCACCGGTGGGATCTGTTGACAACACTTCGCGCTGCTGAACCTGGGGACTGATCTGGATCACACGGCCCTTCAAGTGACCACTGAAGCCGCCGTTTTCGCTGCTTAGTTTCACCGATTGGTTGAGGCCAATTCTGGCGATATCGGATTCGTAGACCTCGATGCGGGCCTGCATCCGTTGGCTGGCTCCAAGATCGAGAACTCCTTCAGCACCGGGCTTTTCGCCTTCCCTTGCGTGTACCTCAAGCACCAGGCCATCCAGGGGAGCCAGCAATTCACTTCGGTCGTAATCAGCTTTCAGGCCGCGTCGACGCGCCTTGGCTTGGTCCAGGCGACCCTCAAGGCGAATCAATTCATTCTGCTTTTCCTCAAGGAGCACCAGCGACGCAGCACCCCATTGGGCAGCTTTGCCGTATCGGGACACTTCCAGTTCCTGCATCGTGATCTCCTCCATCAGGCTGGTCATTTCCGCATCCAATTCATCCAGATCAGCCTGCAGGCCTGCACGGTTGTCGAAACGAGCCAGCACTTGCCCACGGGTCACCATCTCTCCTTCGTCCACCAGCAGCTCAGAGATACGCGGGGACAGGGCCCTGCTGGCGCTGGGGCCAGCCAACCTACGAACATCTCCTTCCGGCTCCAGCTGTCCAAGAGCAGCGACAGCTTCAACCGACTGTGAAACGGTTTCGCTGGGGGCTGGTTCCGGCGGTGTTTCCGCTGGTCGGGGGGCGCAAGCAACAGCTCCAATCGCGACTCCGAAAATCAGAATTGCGCGCATTGGCATTGAAATCACTCCGGCCGAGGAGGGTTGTCGAACAGAAGAGATTCGATGTATCGATCGGCCCAGTCCGCATCGAAAGCCTTTTCCAGCACCCGTCGGGTTTTGTCGTTGCGTTTCTGCTGGAGGCAATAGTTCAGCTGTCCTTCATATCGAAGGATCGTAGAAGCCGCATCCACCGCTTCGCAGCTGGCATCGCGTACTGCCTTGTGGAGCACCGCAAGGACGTTGGAGACATGCTCTTGAAAAAGGTCCTCTTCATCCGGCCCATCCGGACGGATGAAGCACACATGAGGTGAAAAAATGGTTCCCCATCCAGGCAGATCGCGGGATTGGCGGAAGGGGGGACGCGGTAGTGCCGCCAGGGCCCGATCAATCGACGCAGGCAAGGCACCGGAGACCGGAGAAAGGTCGACAATGGCCGCTGACACGCCGGCAGGTCCGGCAACGATGTCTGCTCCGAAAATCGGCAGATCGAAACAGGGATCGGGGAACCAAACGCAGTGCAGGATCTGGAGACCACGCCCCAACCGGGCGAGCTCAAGATGAATCTTGCGAACTCCACGGCAACGGAGCAACTCGTTGCTGATCAACAGCCCTTCACCATCCAGAACACCCTCGATGCGATCCAGCCCGGTGTTGACCGGAAGAGGTTCTAATCCCGGCAGTCCTTCCCAGGCTGAACGGATCACACCGTTCAAAGCCGTCACAAGAGGAGGTACCGCCTGTGGAGGGTCGGACTGCCGGGGAGGCATTCAGGAGGAGGGCACAGAATGGAACTTTGCCACGCAGTTCTGATCTCCTCCTTCACCAGCCCTGAGCTGACCCATTGGACGCTGGCGAATGGCGTGCATTGCGTTGCGGCGGAAATGCCAGATGCACCGCTGATGTGCCTGGATCTCTGGTGCCGGGCTGGAAGTGCCTCTGAAGAACCGGGGGAGGAGGGAATGGCTCACTTTCTGGAACACATGGTGTTCAAGGGCAGCGAGCGTCTTGGCGCCGGTGAATTCGACAGAGCCATTGAAGCCCTTGGGGGCAGCAGCAACGCTGCAACGGGTTTTGATGATGTTCACTTCCACGTGCTGATCCCACCGGATCAGGCCTCTGTTGCTCTCGAGCTGCTGCTTGATCTCGTTCTGAATCCTTCGTTGGCCGAGAAGACGTTCGATCTCGAGCGCGATGTGGTGCTCGAGGAAATCGCGCAGTACGAAGACCAGCCCGACGAGCAGGTTCTGCAGCAAACACTGAGCCGTGCCTGTCCCCAACATGCCTACGGCCGCCCCATCCTTGGACGGCCTGAAAGCCTGAGGGCGATGACGCCCGCGTCGATGCGCCGGTTCCACCAGCAGCGTTACCGAGGCTCCGACTGCTGCCTTGCCGTGAGCGGTTGCGGTGTGGACGGTCTTAAACAGAGCATCGAGACCTCACCTCTGTCTGCTCTGCCGGCGGCAACGGCCCGTTCATCACACTCGGGCCTGGATCTCTGCCCTGGCCGTCACCACATCCAGGTGGAGCGGCTGGAATCAGCGCGCCTGTTGATGGTCTGGAGCGGAGCTGCAGCCGCAGATCAGTGCTGGGTGGTCGGGGCTGACCTGGCGACCACTCTGCTGGGGGAAGGGCGACGCAGCCGTCTGGTGGCCCGCCTTCGCGAAGAACTGCAGATCGCCGAAACAGTGGATATGGACCTGACCAGTCTCGAGCGGGGCAGCCTGATCACGCTTGAGATCAGTTGCAATCCAACCCACCTTGAGGCAGTGGAAACCTGCATTCAGGAACAGCTCAGCACCGCTGAGCTGTTCTCACCAATGGAGCTCGAACGCGGGAGACAATTGGTCGGCAAGGGTTTGCGGTACTCCCTGGAGTCGAGCGCACAGGTGGCATCCATGGCTGCATCCCATCGGCTTTGGGGGCGCGAGCAGAACCTTCTTCATCCCTTGTCGCATCTGCGGAGCTGGTCATCCGAACGGCTTCAGGCTGAACTGATGCAGCAGTTGCATCCCTATCGAGCCTGCACGCTGATTGCCACCCCTGGGAGCCGCCACTGATGCCCTTGCCCGTGTTGAAACGGATCCCGGTGAGGACCCCTGGGGTGATGGCAGCCAAATTGCTCCTTCCCTGGGGAAGTGCCTGCGACGCTCCGGGGGAGCGGGGCAGCCATCAGCTGTTGGCCGCATGTCTGAGCAGAGGATGCGGACCACTGGACCCGTTGCAACTGGCGGACCGGGTTGAAGGGCGAGGGGCAGGGTTGCGCAGCGATGCCCACGAAGATGGTCTCTTGGTAAGCCTCCGCTGCACTGTGGAGGATGTGGATGACCTCCTTCCATTACTTGGATGGATGATCACCGCACCGCAGCTGCCTCCCGATCAGCTGGAACTGGAGCGATCCCTGAGCCTGCAGGCGTTGCAGCGGCAGCGGGAGGATCCCTTTCAGATCGGCATCGACAGCTGGCGGAAGTTGGTTTACGGGACCAGCGGATATGGACATGACCCCCTGGGTGTCCAGACCGATCTGGAGAACCTGGCGCCTGAACGACTGAGGGAGCTCTCGCACCGACTTCCGAGGGGGCCAGCCGTGCTTGTGCTGGCTGGTTGCTGGCCGGATGAGCTCAGTGGCGATCTGAAACAACTCAATGGTTTCGAACGCTGGCCTGCCACGCAATCGACGGAACAGCCTCCGGAGCCACTCCTTGATTGGTGCCCGCAGAAGGATTCCACCATCGTGACGACTGCCATGGATACCGAACAGGTCGTGCTGACCCTTGGCCAGGCGTGCTGCTCCCACAGCCATGTCGATGATCTCGCCCTGAGGCTGCTGCAGAGCCATCTCGGTTCTGGGATGTCCAGCCTGCTGTTCCAGCGACTGAGGGAGGAACATGGGGTCGCCTATGACGTTGGGGCCTACCTCCCGGCCAGAGCTGGGGCAGCACCTTTCCTGTTGCATGCATCCAGTAGCGCAGAGCGGGCTGAACTGGCCCTCACGTTGCTGCTGGACAGCTGGTGTGAGCTGTCCGAAAGGGAACTCACGACAGCTGAGCTTGATCTGGCGCGTGCGAAGTACCGCGGTCAGATGGCCCATGCCTCTCAAACAGCGTCCCAGAGGGCTGAACGCAGTGCCCAGTTGCACGGTCTTGGACTGCCCGATGACCACGATCAACGCTGCCTGAGCCGCCTGGAAACATTGACGTCGAGGCAGCTTCTTGATGCCGCTGGACGCTGGCTGAATCAACCTCGCCTGAGTCTCTGCGGACCAGCATCAACGCTCAGGCGTCTTGAATCTTTCTGGGAACGCCGTCAGTCAGGGGCTGTTTCAAGCAGCTCCAGCTGATCGAGTGGTAACAGAAAAGCACCTCGCCGAAACCGGACAGCGACAGTTTCAAGGGGACGAAGGGCGATCACTTCTCCGACCTCGCCTGGCTCCACAAGATCTGGCGGACGCAGCATCGGCATCGGATCGGCGGTTTTGAGGTAGGTCTGACGTGTGATCAGACGACAGCGATCACCAACGGAGACAGTCATAGAACCTGTGCAGCGCCTGCATTGTCGAGCAGGATGGGCCGAGATGTTTGCGTGGCGTGAAGGCCCTTGCTACCTGGAGCGGAGCCCTTGCGGGTGTGCTGCTCATCGTGATCGGGGGGCTGCTCCCAGTGGCGTCGCTCTGGCCGGACGGAACACTCGTCATTGTGGATCTGCCGGCCACCTGGCAAGTGCCATCACTTCTGCTCTGCGCTCTGGTCTGCGGCCCCAGGGCCGGCATGCTTGCCGCCGTTGCCTACCTCAGTCTTGGCCTGTTCGATTTACCGGTTTTCACCGCCGGTGGAGGTCTGTCCTATGTGCTCGAACCTGGTTTCGGCTATCTCGCCGGTTTCATCCCTGCCGCCTGGCTGACGGGTCGCCTGTCCCAGCAGCAGGGCATGGGAGAGGTGGTTGCACAGACCGCTGCCGCTGCCGCTGGAGTGGTCACATTGCAGCTCTGTGGTCTGTTCAACATTGCCCTTGGATCTCTGCTTGGGCGCTGGGATGAAAGCTTCGTCAGGCTTGTGATGGATTACAGCCTGGGGCCTTTGCCAACCCAGCTCGCGCTTTGCGCGGCAACTGGTGTGCTGGCTGTCGTGATGCGCTGGTGTTTGCTGATCCGGGAATGAACATGTCAATCCTGAATCGTGGTCCGCTGCTCTTCGTCGCAGCCTCTGTTGTTGCCATCGATCAGATCAGCAAGATTTTGTTTGCAGGCCTTCTGGCCGACGGTCGCACCATCGAGGTCATCCCGGGATTGCTTCAGTTGCATCTGGTACTCAACACAGGTGCGGCCTTCAGCTTGTTCCGCGGATCCGTCGGAGCCCTGGCTTTCCTGAGTCTGGCGGTGAGCCTTGGGCTGCTGGTCTGGCTGTCGCGACGACGCTCTCTTCCCCTGTGGCAGGGGCTGGCTTTTGCCTTCCTGCTTGGCGGAACAATCGGCAATGGAATCGATCGCTGGCGGCTGGGCCATGTGATCGACTACCTGGCGCTCGTTCCGGTTCGCTTCCCTGTCTTCAATCCGGCTGACGTCGCCATCAACCTTGCTGTGATCTGCTTCCTTGTGGATCTATCGATTAGCGGTCGTTCCAACCGCACGGGATCGTGATCAAAGGGCGCCAACGGATGTTGTTGGGCCTGGCAGCTGCTTTCGTTGCCCTGGTTGTTCTTGGTGGAATCCTGCAGGCGATCAGAACCCTGATTTGGGATCTGAGTTATTTCCTGCCGGGGTGGCTGATCACGCCCATTCTTCTGTTGGGCCTGGGGCTCCTGGCTGCCGTGGCGGTGCAGGTGGGCTGGCCCTGGTGGCAGCAGCTGAAGCAACAACGACAACGCAAGGCAACGGATTCAAGCTCCAAAGCAGAGGCACCCTCCAACCGACGGGATGCAGCTCAACAAAGCCTCAACAGCATTGACCGGTTGCTGGAACGCATTCAAGACGAAGTCAGTCGCGAAAATCTGAGGCAGGAGCAGGAACGGGTCACAAGAGAGCTCAATCGGGGCGATCTTGTCGTGGTGGTTTTCGGGACTGGATCCAGTGGCAAGACATCCCTGATCCGAGCTCTTCTTCAGCAAATGGTGGGGGACGTGTCCGCCGCCATGGGATCAACCCGAACCACCCAGTCCTATCGACTGCGGCTTCAGGGGCTGCAACGGGCTCTGCAGCTTGTGGATACCCCAGGCATCCTGGAAGCGGGTGAAGCCGGCATCAGCCGTGAGGAAACAGCTCGGCGGCAGGCGGTCCGAGCCGATCTGATGGTCGTGGTTGTCGACGGTGATCTGCGTCAGTCAGAACTCACCGTGATCCGTTCAATCGCGGACCTCGGCAAACGGCTGCTGCTGGTGCTGAACAAACGCGATCTTCGCGGCGCCGATGAAGAAAGGAGACTTCTGGAGATTTTGCGCAGCCGTTGCAGCGGCCTGGTGCAAGCTCACGATGTTGTGCCCTGCAGTGCTGCTCCCCAGAGCCTGCCCAGAACGGGGCGATCCCCCCTCCAGCCAGCACCGGATGTGAGTGAACTTCTTCAGCGGTTGGCAGCTGTTCTTCATGCCGAGGGCGAAGAGTTGATTGCGGACAACATCCTTTTGCAGTGTCGCCACCTCGATCAGCGTGGTCGGGACCTGTTGAACAGTCAGCGTCAGCGCGAAGCTCGTCGCTGCATCGATCGGTACAGCTGGATCGGAGCTGGAATCGTTGCCGCGAATCCACTGCCGGGTGTTGATCTGCTCAGCACCGCTGCCGTGAATGGACAGATGGTGTTGGAGATCGCCAAGGTTTACGGCATCGAACTATCCAAGGAACGTGCCCGTGAGCTTGCTGTTTCTGTGGGCAGGACCCTCGCAGGGCTGGGGATCGTCAAAGGGGCTCTCAAGTTGATCAGCCCAGCCCTCAGCCTCACCCTGCCGACGCTGCTGATTTCACAGGCTGTTCAGGCGGTTGCAACCGCATGGCTCACACGCATCGCCGGTGCCAGCTTCATCCGTTACTTCGAACAGGATCAGGACTGGGGCGACGATGGTCTTCAGCAGGTGGTTCAGGAGGTTTTTGAACTCAACCGACGCGATGCATCCCTTCGTCGTTTCCTCGAAACGGCCATGCGTCAGGTTGTGGAACCTCTGCAACGTCGAGCCGGGGCGCTGCCGCCACGCCCAGAGCCTCCGGTGGAGGGGGACGCATGGGTCCGCGGGCATCGAGAACCGTGATCAGCAAGAGATAAATCACACCGATCGCGATGGATGCAGCACCTGTGGCCAGAGCCACCCACCGCGGCCTTTGTCCAGGTTTGGCCATGGTTTTCTGCGATGTGGCTCGATTCTGCGGGTCAGCGTGGCAGATCGGTCTGAATCAGATCCGCAAGCTGCTGGAGATGTTCGTTGGTTGTGTGCGGGTTGCCCAGAACCGCTTTGAGCCAGTGGTGGCCTTCGTACTGCGGGCGGGAGAGCAGAAAGCCTTCACGCAGCAGTCTGCTCCGGGTGGTTTCGCTCCATTGCTTTGTCTGTTCTGCATCGCCCCATCGAGGGCGGAAAACCAGCAGATGCAGGTCGCCACTCAGCAGATGCAGCCGATCAGAACTCAGATGGTTCATCAGGAGACGGCGACGCTCCAGGGCCCCTTGCAACACGGCGGTGATGCCCTGTTCACCGAGCTGACGCAACCCGAGCCAGAGCTTCAGAACCTCTGCCGGCCTGGTGCCCTGGAGGCCCACTTCACCACCGTGATGATCACCCGTCGGGGATTCCATGTAAGGCAAACCTGTTGCGAACGCCATGCGCAACCTGGCTTTGTCGCGCACGAGAAACAGTGAGGAGGTCTTGGTGATACCCAGCAGTTTCTGCGGATTCAGGGTGATCGAATCAGCCCTGTTTAGACCCCGCATTAGCGATGCGGTTGCCGACGACAACGCAAAAACCCCGCCGATTGCTGCATCCACATGCAGCCAGATGTCGTGCTGCGCGCAGAGATCAGCAATGTCCAGCAGAGGATCGACAGCACCACGAACGGTGGTGCCGGCCGTTGCCACGACGGCATGGCATGGGATTCCACGCGCTTGCAACGACTGGATCGCATCTGCAAGAGCAGCGGCACAAAGGGCTCCGTTCCCGTCAACGGGGAGTTGTTGCAGTGCATCTGCGGGCAATCCCATCACGATGGCTGCTTTCTGCAAAGAGACATGGGCATCCCGGCTGCAGAGAATCACGCCATGGTCTGAACCCGACGCAGACCTGGCCACCACCAGACCCATCAGATTGCTGAGGGTTCCACCACTGGCAAGAACTCCTCCAGATTCTTCGGGGAGACCAAGCCGGGAACAGAACCAGACGCACAGTTGCTGTTCAAGGCTGGACAGCCCTGGCGACAACTCTTCGGCCAACAGATTGTTGTTCAGCCCAGCACAGATGAGATCTGCGGCGATCGTTGCTGTCAGAGGGGGAGGATCAAGATGGGCCAGTGACCCTGGATGTGACGGCTGGTAAGCCCCGTCCATCACCGTTTGAAGATCATCGAGAAGACTCTCCATATCGGCACCCTCCAGGGAGGGCGCGACCTCAGGCTGCGGTCGCACCAGAGGAAACGGAGTTGCCGTTGCGGCGGAACCCAGCCACTGAGTGAGCTGATCAGCAGCCAGATGCAGAAATTTCTGCAGAGCAGGATCAACCTGATGCGGTGACGCAAAAGGATCGACGGCTGTCGACATCGGCCGGTGATCGGAACGAGCGTGCACCGGCGGTGTGGGGTCTATGCCGATTTTCGCCTTTTGAGGGGCGCTGCTCAAGGATGGTTCACCAGGACGAGGTGTGAAGGACTGTGGACGAACAACTGTGGCGGCGCTGGATGGAGGTGTTGATGGAACGCGCCGCTGAAACGGGTCGTAACGGCGAAGTTCCTGTGGCAGCAGTCATTCTCGATGAACAAGGGCGCTGCATCGGTCACGGACGCAATCGCCGCGAAACGGATCGAGATCCACTGGGTCATGCCGAGCTGGTCGCTCTTCGGCAGGCCGCATGGTTGCAAGGCGACTGGAGATTCAACCAGTGCACTCTTCTCGTCACCCTGGAACCTTGTCCCATGTGTGCCGGTGCTTTGGTTCAGGCACGAATGGGGCGGGTGGTTTTTGGTGCTGCAGACCTGAAACGGGGTGCATTGGGAGGTTGTCTGAATCTGGCTGAGGACCCCAGTTCTCACCACCACATGGATGTTGTCGGCCCACTGATGCAGGAGCGAGCCGGAGAACAACTTGCGGAGTGGTTCAGGCGGCGGCGGCGGTAGAGCCGCTGAACTTGGGTAGCTCCGTCTCAAAGAGATTGAGCAGGCGGTTGACGTTTTCAGGAGTGGAGTTGAAACCCATCAGGCCGATGCGCCAGATTTTGCCTGCGAGAGACCCGAGACCACCACCCACTTCGATGCCGTGGGTGTTGAGCAGATACTGACTGAAAGCTTTGCCATCCACACCATCTGGAATCCGAACGGTGGTCAGGGTTGGCAGACGACGTTCATAGGGAACATGCATGGTGAGCCCGAGACTTTCCATGCCAGTCCAGAGGGCTTCAGCGTTTCGGCGATGTCGTGCCCAGGCCTGATCGAGCCCTTCTTCCGCGAGCAGTCTCAGTGCTTCCCGCATGCCGAAATTCATGTTCACCGGCGCGGTGTGGTGATAAACCCGATCGCTACCCCAGTACTTGTTCAGCAGAGAAACGTCGAGGTACCAATTCGGCACCTTGCCAGTGCGGGCCTCCACTTTGGCCTCAGCGCGGGGCCCCATGGTGAAAGGGCCGAGGCCGGGGGGGCAGCTCAGGCCTTTCTGACTGCAGCTGTACGACAGATCAACTTTCCAATCGTCGATGTAGAGCGGCACGCCGCCCAGTGAGGTCACCGTGTCGAGCAGAAGAAGGCAATCGTGCTTTCGGCATAGGTCGCCGATACCTTCCATCGGCTGGCAAACACCGGTTGATGTTTCGGCATGCACCATGGCAAGGATGGCCGGCTTGTGCTGGATCAGAGCCGCCTCCAGCTCCTCGAGGCTGAACCATTCGCCCCAGGGCTTCTCGATTGTTTTGACCTCAGCCCGGTAACGACCAGCCATATCAGCCAGGCGAAGGCCGAAATAACCTTTCACGGCAACCAGCACCGTGTCGCCAGGCTCGACGGTGTTGGCCAGGGTTGCTTCCATGGCGGAACTTCCCGTTCCACTCATGGGAAGGGTCATGCGGTTATCGGTCTGCCAGGCATATCGCATCAGTTCTTGGACCTCGCTCATCAGTTCGACGTACAGCGGGTCCAGATGACCAATGGGAGTTCTGGATAAAGCTTGCAGAACCTTGGGGTGGGCGTTGGAGGGTCCGGGGCCTAATAACAACCTTTCGGGAGTGTTGATCGGGGCGAAGGACCTGCGGTGAGCGTCGTCGACAGGCAGTAGGGAAGGGGTTGTCGCCAAGGCCCTGATCGTTTTCGTTCTGAGCACCTTACGAAGTCATCTAACGGACTCCGGAGCGATATCCGCGATTGAAACGGAGGGTATGAAAAGGGCTATCTCTTGCGAATGTTGGTTTCCCCAAGACCTCGAGCCATGTGGTCGAAGGGCACCATCACAGGTGCAAGACGATCGGCGGGAACACCTGCTTCAAACAGTCTTTCGGCAATCACTTCTCCGAGGAGAACGATGCTCCGCACCGTTGGACCCGTCGGAACACCAAGGCTTTTGTAGGTGTCATCCAGACCATTCAGGACGCGCTCATTAAGGATGGAGCTGTCTCCTGCCACAAGCGCGTAACTCGCATAGCGGAGGAAATAGTCCATGTCGCGGAGACAAGCCGCCAGTCGCCTCGTTGTGTAGGCGTTTCCGCCAGGGAGCAGGAGCTCAGGCTCATCCTGGAACAACCTCTGACTGGCCTCTCGAACGATTTCCGCCGCTTCTCGGTTGATCAACTCAACAGCCTGAATCCGAAGATCCGACTGGGATAGGTATCCCTCAATGCTGTCGATCGCCGACCGGTCGAAATAGCGCCCGAGCTGGTCGTAGCGACCGATCAGACCGCTGATGGCATCGCGCATGCTCTGAAATCTCCGGAACCAGCCAGAGCAGAAACTAACACCAGCTCACGGCTGAAAACCCTCTGCAGGCCTGACTTCCCAGGAAGTTGACAGAAACGGTTACGCGACAAGGTTTTAAACGCGGACAAACGACTCCAGCCGTGCGAAAAGTACGTATTGATACACAATGGGGGCTAACGGATCATTACGGTCCCAACTATTCCGTCTTCAGGCGCCCTTATGGCCAAAACCCCTCAGGACGTCCTTCGTCAGATCAAGGACGAAGGCATCGAACTTATCGACCTGAAGTTCACCGATCTTCACGGCAAATGGCAGCACCTTACGGTCTGCACAGACCTGCTGGAAGAGGAGTCCTTCACCGAGGGATTGGCGTTTGACGGTTCATCCATTCGTGGATGGAAGGGTATTCAGGCCTCTGACATGGCCATGGTTCCTGACGCGAGCACCGCGTGGGTGGACCCCTTCTACCGTCACAAAACCCTCAGCCTGATCTGCTCAATTCAGGAACCCCGCACCGGCCAGCCCTATGAGCGTTGCCCCCGCGCTCTTGCTCAGCGTGCTCTGAATCATCTGAACAGCACAGGCCTTGCTGACACTGCCTTTTTTGGACCGGAACCGGAATTCTTCCTGTTCGATGACGTGCGCTACAACTCCGCCGAGGGTGGTTCCTTCTACAGCGTCGACACTATCGAAGCTGGCTGGAACACCGGTCGTCTTGAGGAAGGCGGCAACCTGGCTTACAAAATTCAGGAAAAAGAGGGCTACTTCCCGGTTGCTCCCAACGACACCGCCCAGGACATTCGTTCGGAAATGCTGCTGCTGATGGCTCAGTTGGGAATCCCCATCGAGAAACACCACCATGAGGTGGCAGGAGCTGGTCAGCACGAACTTGGAATGAAGTTTGCTCAGCTGATCGAGGCTGCAGACAACGTGATGATCTACAAATACATTGTTCGAAATGTGGCCAAGAAATACGGAAAAACCGCCACATTTATGCCGAAGCCTGTTTTCAACGACAACGGTTCAGGCATGCATGTTCATCAGAGCCTGTGGAAAGCTGGCCAGCCATTGTTCTTCGGTGAAGGTACTTACGCCAATCTTTCGCAGACCGCTCGCTGGTATATCGGCGGCATTCTGAAGCACGCACCGGCCTTCCTCGCTTTCACCAACCCAACCACAAACAGCTACAAACGCTTGGTTCCAGGGTTTGAAGCTCCGGTCAATCTTGTCTACTCCGAAGGCAACCGCTCAGCAGCCGTTCGCATTCCACTTACTGGCCCAAGCCCTAAAGCAAAACGTCTTGAGTTCCGTTCTGGTGATGCCCTCGCCAACCCTTACATCGCCTTCAGCGCCATGCTGATGGCCGGTCTCGACGGCATCAAAAACCAGATCGACCCAGGAGATGGCGAAGACCGCGACCTGTTCGAACTGGCGGCGGAGGAACTGTCGAAAATCGCAACGGTTCCTGCCTCTCTCAATGGAGCCCTTGAAGCTCTGAATGCAGACCGTGATTTCTTGACAGCGGGTGGTGTTTTCACAGATGACTTCATCGATAACTGGATTGACCTGAAGTACGAGGAGGTACAGCAGCTGCGTCAGCGGCCTCACCCTCACGAATTCACCATGTACTACGACGCTTGATCCAAAGCCCTTAGTACCACTCAAGTACTGGACAAGTCCCCAATATGGTCCCCAAATGGGGATCATTTTTTTTGGGCCGTGATCGAGCAAGCAGAGTGACGTCAGCTCCTCGTGGGCTTGGTCTTTATCGCTGTGCCTGACGTGAAGGCTTTTTTTCATGAGGAACCTCGCAGCCCAAGCCAAACGTCATCCAGGGCAAATAAAAAGGTCGTATATCGACGAGCAAATCAGATCAGCCACTGGAGACCTGCTAATCAGTCAGAAAGCAGCTGAGGCCTACTGCCAACGCAGGAAGGCTGAAATCGATGAAATGCTGTTGAGCCTCAAAGGAGAGTTCATCAGCTATTCAGGCACTGACCTCGAAGCCATCGCTCAGACGCTCGCTGACAAGTGGATACGAGGACATCAGAGAGGTCTGAATCTTCAGGACCTGAATTGGATCGGATGGCAGCGCTAGCTAAGGCCACAGCCGTAACGACATGGAACACCTATCCGAAGTTTGGCGAATGGCTCGCCTTTCATGAAATGAATGAGGTAGATGAAGACGGGGAACTCGGTCCAGCACGTTATTCCCACATCAGCGGAAACGAAATGGAAAGCGAAGCGAGCAAGCTTTTAAGACTTTGTTGGTCTGAAGGTTTTCTGCCTTCACAAAATGTACTTGCAGAGATCATGACACGTTTCACGATATATATAAGAGAGTGCACTGAAAATACATCAGAGGGAAAGTGCATTGATTGATACACCGATCCCGAAGCTTTTCTGAATTCAGGTTGCACCAGGCTCACGCCCAGTTATGAAAGCAAAGTGCGACAAAAATTCACATGGCAACCTATCAAATTTCACTTGTCACTTCAGAAGGTAAATCCAGTTTTAACTGCGACGACGATGTATACATCCTTGATGCTGCAGAAGAAGCAGGTGTCGAGCTTCCATACTCATGTAGAGCTGGTGCTTGTTCAACCTGTGCTGGAAAACTTGAAAGTGGAAAACTAGATCAATCTGATCAAAGCTTTCTTGACGACGATCAAATGCAAGAAGGTTTTGCCTTGCTCTGCGTTAGTTACCCAATGAGCGACTGTAAGATCATCGGCGAAGCAGAAGAGATGCTGCTTTGACGACATTACTTGCAAATTGAAGTATCTGATGTATCCGTCAGTAATGGCGTGGTTTTGCGAAAATGGATAGGTATTCGTGACCCTTGAATACTTTTCAAGAGAATTAAATTCAGGATATTACTATTGACTAATCTGAACACTAATTTTCGCCTTCAGCAATGGCTTAATTTTTAGTCCTTTCATATGATGTCGAGAGCTTTAAGGATTTAAATTTTATAGTAACTTCTAAGAGTTTTGAGTCTAATACTTGGTCTAGGCTTTTATTAGACATGGCATGTTTCACTTCCACGGAGGTAGGTCATCCTTCGAGGATGTCGTCACGGTTAACGACTTACTGCGTGGGTTAGCGCCTAAATCAGCGGTGATTGGTTTCTGTTGCCAAAAAGACAGTCACCCGTGAGCTTGGTAATTTTTAATACATCCCGACGTGCTTTGTGGCACAATCTCAGGCGATTGTTTTTCGGTGATTAGTTATCTAGGAACTTGGCGTCAATGCGCCAATTTCCTGTGTGAGTAACTCATGAAGCTTTTCCAGCAA